>NZ_JBFAOJ010000012.1:0-145912 GCF_040675205.1 Streptosporangium sp. NPDC049644
GACCCTGCGGGCCGGTCTTCCCGATCGGCCCCTGCGGACCGGTCAGGCCCTGCTCACCCCGCGGGCCCTGAGGCCCGGCGGGGCCACGCTCCCCCGCGGCGACGTCGGTGAAGAACGGGTTGCCGATGTCCATGAGCGACAGCCCGATGGTCCGGCTGTGCCCGGCGCGCAGCGTCGAGGCGGAGCCGTGCCGGACGAAGCCGAGCTCGCGGATCGCACGCCTGACGCGCTCCCGGGTCTCGGGGGCGACCCGCTCCGGCCGGTTGAGCACGTTGGACACCGTGCCGGGGGAGACCTGGGCGACCCGAGCGACCTCCTTGATGCCGACGCCGCTCACCCGCTGCCCCCCTTGACCCGGCATAGATTAAAACGTGTTACACGATGTCGACAAGACCTTACTCAAAGATGGCGGTAGGTCTACCATCCCCCTGCCTGCGTAGTTGTCGTAACGCGTTGGAAACGAGAGCTTCACCACCCATTGACAATGCCGGACGCTGCGGATTAGCGTCCGGTCAGTCTTCTAAAACGTTTTTAGAGCAGGGAAGGGGTGTGGCGCGGTGAGCGCACCGGGCGAAGGGGAGGCGTCACCCGGGCCGCCCCCCGACGGGGCCCCTCCGGTCCTGGCGCTGGCCGGGGTCAGCAAGGCGTTCGGCGCCGTGCAGGCGTTGCGCGAGGTCTCTCTGAACCTTTACGCCGGAGAGGCGCACGCGCTCGCCGGGGAGAACGGCGCGGGGAAGTCCACTCTGGTGAAGACCCTGGCCGGGGTGCACCGTCCGGACGCCGGGCAGGTCCTGCTGGACGGAGAACCGGTGGAGTTCGGCAGTCCCGCCGACGCCCAGCAGGCGGGCGTGGCCGTGATCTACCAGGAACCCACGATGTTCCCCGACCTGTCGGTCGCCGAGAACATCTTCATCGGCCGGCAGCCCAAGGCCGCGCTCCGCCGCATCGACCGCAGGGCCATGCACGGCCGGGCCGCCGAGCTGTTCAAACGGCTCGGCGTGGCGCTCGACCCCGAGCAGCCGGCCCGTGGTCTGTCCATCGCCGACCAGCAGCTCGTGGAGATCGCCAAGGCGCTCTCCCGGGACGCCCGGGTGCTGATCATGGACGAACCCACCGCGGCGCTGTCCGGCAACGAGGTGACCCGGCTGTTCAACGTGGTCAAGGCGCTGCGCGAGCAGGGGTGCGCGGTGCTGTTCATCTCGCACCGCCTGGACGAGATCTTCGAGCTCTGCCAGCGGGTCACCACGCTGCGCGACGGCGGCTGGATCGCCAGCGAACCCGTCGCGGGCCTGACCCACGACGACCTGATCCGCCGTATGGTCGGCCGCGACCTCGACAACCTCTATCCCAAGCAGGAGACCGAGGTCGGCGAGGTCGCCCTCAAGGTCGGCCGGCTCACCCGTGAGGGCGTGTTCACCGACGTCTCCTTCGAGGTGCGGCGAGGCGAGATCGTGGCACTGGCGGGGCTGGTCGGCGCCGGGCGCAGCGAGGTCGCCCGGGCCGTCTTCGGAGTGGACCGCTGGGACGCCGGGACCGTGGAGGTCAACGGAGAGCGGCTGCCGCCCGCGTCCCCGACCGCCGCGATGTCCGCGGGCCTGGCCCTGGTACCCGAGGACAGGCGCCAGCAGGGGTTGGTGATGGACCACTCGATCGAGCGCAACATCGGCATCACCGGCCTGAAGGCGCTGCGCCGTGGCCCGGTGATATCCCGGGCCGCCGAGCGGGACCGCGCCCGCGACTGGGCCATCCGGCTCCAGCTCAAGTTCAGCCGGCTGTCGGACGCGGTGAACGTGCTCTCCGGCGGCAACCAGCAGAAGGTCGTGCTGGGCAAGTGGTTGTCCACCAAGCCCGACGTGCTCATCATCGACGAACCCACCCGGGGCATCGACGTGGGCACCAAGGCCGAGGTGCACCGCCTGCTGTCCCAGCTGGCCGCCGACGGGCTCGCCGTGCTGATGATCTCCTCCGACCTGCCCGAGGTGCTGGGCATGGCCGACCGGGTGCTCGTCATGCAGGAGGGGCGGCTCGTCGCCGAGATCCCGCGGGAGCGGGCCACCGAGGAGAGCGTGATGACCGCAGCGACCGGAGGGACCTCGTGATCGACAGGAACGAGGGCGCCGGAAAGCGCGGTGCCCGGGTCATGCGGCGGACGGAGGAGGCCTCGTGAGCACCGTCACCGCCGGGCGGAGCACCCGGAACCTGGTGGACCTGGTCTTCCGGGCCCGCGAGCTGAGCATCGTGGCGGCACTGGCCGTCCTGGTCATCGTGACCGTGGGCGTCAACGGCAACTTCCTGTCCGAGCAGGGCGTCAAGGACATCTTCCTCAACGCCTCCATCCTGGTGCTGCTCGCCGTGGGCCAGTCCGTCGTGGTCATCACCCGCAACATCGACCTGTCCGTCGGCTCGGTCGTCGGCCTGGTGGCCTTCACCGTCGGGGACTTCCTCGCCGCCGACCACGGCAGGGGCATCGTCTTCGCGGTGGTGCTGGGCGTCGCGATCGGCGCGCTCTGCGGACTGGTCAACGGCCTGCTGGTCAGCTTCGGCCGAGTCCCGGCCCTGGTGGTGACGCTCGGCACGCTGTACGTGATCCAGGGCGTCGACCACTACATCGCCCACGGCAGGCAGATCAACGCCGTCGACCTCCCTCCGGCGCTGCTGTCGCTGGGCAACGGCACGGTGTTCGGCGTCCCGTACCTGCCGATGATCGCCGTCCTGGTGATGCTGGCCGTCGGCTACTACCTGCGCTCCTACGCCTCCGGCCGGGATTTCTACGCCATCGGCTCCAGCCCGGAGGCGGCGGCGCTGGCCGGTGTGGCCGTACGGCGCCGCGTCATGGCGGCCTATCTCTTCAGCGGTGCGCTCGCCGGCCTGGCCGGGGTGCTCTGGCTCTCCCGGTTCGGCACCGTCGTCGCCGACGCCGCGAACGGCTGGGAACTCCAGGTGGTCAGCGCCGTCGTGGTCGGCGGCGTGGCGATCACCGGCGGTGTCGGCACCGTGTACGGCGCGGCCCTCGGCGCGCTGCTGCTCACCACGATCACCAGCGCGCTGGTCGTGCTCAAGGTCAGCCCGTTCTGGCAGCAGGCCATCACCGGCGCGTTGCTGCTTCTGGCGATCAGTGTCGACCGGCTGCTCGCCCTGCGGGTCGCGAGGGTACTGCGGAGGAGGAACTCCCGACATGGCTCCTGACGTGAAGTCCGCCACCGGCGCCGCGGACACGGCCGCTCCGTCCCTCGCCGGGCTGCCGGAGCGTGGCTCGCCAGGCCGTCTCCTCCGCTGGGACGTGCTGGTCGGCCTGCTCCTGGTGCTCGTCTTCGTCGGCGGCTCGGTGGGATCGCCCGGCTTCGCCGGCGTCGACAACCTGTCCTTCGCCCTCGGCGACCTCGGTGAGATCGCGTTGATCGCGCTGGCGATGACCATGCTGGTCGTCGCCGCCGAGGTGGACCTGTCGGTGGCCTCCGTGCTCGGCCTGTCGAGCGCGCTGGTCGGCACCCTGTGGGACGCCGGCTGGGCGATCGAGACGATCATTCCGCTGGTGGTCGTGGTCGGGGCGGTGTGCGGCCTTGTCAACGGCCTGCTGGTGACCAGGCTGGGACTGCCCTCGCTGGCGGTGACGATCGGCACGCTGGCGCTCTACCGGGGACTGGCCTACGTGGTGCTCGGGGACAGGGCCATCGCCGAGTTCCCGCAGCAGTACGTCTCCCTCGCCGTGGAGGATGTTCCCGGTACCCCGATCCCCTATCCGGTGGCGCTGTTCGTCCTGCTGGCGATCATCACCGGCGTCGTGCTGCACGCCACCGGATTCGGCCGCTCGCTGTTCGCCATCGGCGCCCAGGAGGAGGCCGCGCTGTTCGCCGGCATCCGGGTCAAGCGCGTCAAGCTCATCCTGTTCGTGCTCTCCGGCACGGTCGCCGCCTTCGCCGGAGTGATCTTCACCCTCCGCTACGGAAGCGCCCGCGCCGACAACGGCATGGGCCTGGAGCTGGCCGTCATCGCGGCCGTCCTGCTGGGCGGCGTCGACTTCGACGGCGGCAAGGGCACCCTCGGCGGGGTGATCGCCGGAGTGCTGCTCATCGGCCTTCTCCGCAACCTGCTCATGCTCAACGACGTGTCGACGGAGATCCAGTCGATCGTCACCGGACTCCTCCTGATCATCTCGGTGATCACCCCGCGTCTCGTTGCCGTCATCGGGCAACGCCGGCGCCGTCCGTCACCCGTCCCATCGCCCACACCCCCCGCATCCTGAGGAAGCGCTTATGTTCACTGTTTCGCGAAGGTCCGCCTCGACCGCGGTCATGGCCGGTCTGCTCTCGCTCGGGCTCGTCGCCTGCGGCGGCGGCACCACCAAGGACTCGGCCGGCTCGGCGGCCTCCTCGGCCCCGGCGGCCTCGGCTCCGGCCAAGGCCGACCCGAACGCGCCGCTCAAGGAAGGGCTGAAGCTCGCGTTCCTGCCCAAGCAGATCAACAACCCCTACGAGACGATCGTCGACAAGGCGGGCATCGAGGCGGCGGCCGAGTTCAAGGGCGAGGCCAAGGAGGTCGGCCCCTCCGACGCCTCGGCCTCCTCGCAGGTGTCCTACATCAACACGCTGACCCAGCAGGGCCACGACGCGATCCTGATCGCGGCCAACGACGCCAACGCGGTGTGCGGCCCGCTCCAGCAGGCCCGCACCAAGGGTGTGAAGATCGTCTCCTACGACTCCGACGCCTCCAAGGACTGCCGGGACATCTTCATCAACCAGGCCAACTCCGAGGAGATCGGACGCAGCCAGGTGAAACTGCTGTCGGAGATGATCGGCGGCAAGGGCGAGGTGGCGATCCTGTCGGCGACGGCGAACGCGACCAACCAGAACACCTGGATCGAGTTCATGAAGGACGAGCTGGGCAAGCCCGAGTACGCCGAGCTGAAGCTGGTCAAGGTCGCCTACGGCGACGACGACGACCAGAAATCCTTCCAGGAGACCCAGGGACTGCTGCAGGCCTACCCGGACCTGAAGGGCATCATCTCCCCGACCACGGTCGGCATCTCCGCCGCCGCCCGCTACATCTCCGGCTCCAAGTACAAGGGCGAGGTCGTGCTGACCGGGCTGGGCACCCCGAACCAGATGCGCCAGTTCGTCAAGGACGGCACGGTGGAGAAGTTCGCGCTGTGGAACCCCAAGGACCTGGGCTACCTGGCCTCCTACGCCGCCGCGGCGCTGGCCTCGGGACAGATCACCGGTGCCGAGGGCGAGGTGCTCAAGGCCGGCAGGCTCGGCGAGCGGACCATCGGCAAGGACGGGGAGATCATCCTGGGCCCGCCCTTCGTCTTCGACAAGGCCAACATCGACCAGTTCGACTTCTGACGGACACCGCCGGCACGGCGCGCCCGGCCCGCGCGCGCCCTGCCCGGGTGGGACCGGCCGGCGTGCGTGCCGGAACGGTCGGACCGCGTACCCCCACTGGATCAGGAAGATAGGAGGAGGGGCTGCCACGGCCGTGGCCGGGGCCGCCCCGAAGCTTCGATGAGCGACATCAAGGCCGCCCTGCTGGCGCAGGCCATCGAGACCCCGTCATGGGCGTACGGCAACAGCGGTACCCGGTTCAAGGTGTTCGCCCAGCGAGGGGTGCCCCGGGATCCGTACGAGAAGCTCGCGGATGCCGCGCAGGTGCACGCCTTCACGGGCGCCGCGCCGAGCGTGGCGCTGCACATCCCCTGGGACAGGGTCGACGACTACGCCGACCTCGCGGCGCACGCGTCGAACCTGGGAGTGCGGATCGGCGCGATCAACTCCAACGTCTTCCAGGACGACGACTACATGCTGGGCAGCGTGACGAGCCCGGACGCGCGGGTGCGGCGCAAGGCAACCGACCACCTGCTGGAGTGCGTCGACGTCATGGACGCCACCGGTTCGGACACGCTCAAGCTGTGGTTCTCCGACGGCACCAACTACCCCGGCCAGGACGACATCCGTTCCCGGCAGGACCGGCTGGCCGAGTCGCTGGCCGAGGTCTACGACCGGCTGGGCGAGCACCAGCGCTTCCTGCTGGAGTACAAGCTGTTCGAGCCGGCCTTCTACACCACCGACGTGCCCGACTGGGGCACCGCCTACGCCCACTGCGTCAAGCTCGGCCCCAAGGCACAGGTGGTGGTCGACACCGGGCACCACGCGCCGGGCACCAACATCGAGTTCATCGTGGCGTTCCTGCTGCGCGAGGGCAAGCTGGGCGGGTTCGACTTCAACTCCCGCTTCTACGCCGACGACGACCTGATGGCGGGGGCCGCCGACCCGTTCCAGCTCTTCCGTATCATGTTCGAGGTGGTTCGCGGTGGCGGATACACCGAGGACGTGGCGTTCATGCTGGACCAGTGCCACAACATCGAGCCGAAGATCGCCGGACAGATCCGGTCGGTGATGAACGTGCAAGAGGCCACGGCCAAGGCGTTGCTGGTGGACCGGGCGGCACTGGCGGCGGCGCAGTCCGCCGGTGACGTGCTGGGAGCCAACGGGGTGTTCATGGACGCCTACAACACCGACGTGCGCCCGCTCCTGGCGGAGGTACGCGCCGAGCGGGGGCTGGACCCCGACCCGATGGCCGCCTACGCGCGCTCGGGGTACTTCGAGAAGATCGCCGCCGAGCGCGTCGGCGGTGCCCAGGCCGGCTGGGGCGCCTGAGACCCGCGCCTCGCACTCTGAGAACACGGTTCATTCGTTGGGGGATATTTCATGAGAACGCCGGTTGAGAAACTGCTGCAGCGGTCACGGGCGCTCGGCGCGGACCCGCGCAACACCAACTTCGCGGGCGGCAACACCTCGGCCAAGGGCGTGGCCGTCGACCCGGTGACCGGCTCCGACGTGGAGCTGATGTGGGTCAAGGGGTCCGGAGGAGACCTCGGCACGCTGGCCGAGACGGGCCTGGCCGTACTGCGGCTGGACCGGCTGCACGCCCTGAGGGGTGTCTACCCGGGCGTCGAACGCGAGGATGAGATGGTCGCCGCGTTCGACTTCTGCGCCTTCGGCAAGGGCGGCGCGGCGCCGTCGATCGACACCGCGATGCACGGCCTGGTGGACGCGGCACACGTGGACCACCTGCACCCGGACGCGGGCATCGCGATCGCCACCGCCGCCGACGGCGAGGCGCTGACGGCACGGATCTTCGGTGACCGGGTGGTCTGGGTGCCGTGGCGGCGCCCCGGCTTCCAGCTCGGCCTCGACATCGCCGTGATCAAGAAGGACAACCCGCAGGCCGTGGGCTGTGTCCTCGGCGGCCACGGCATCACCGCCTGGGGCGACACCTCCGAGGAGTGCGAGGCCAACTCGCTGTGGATCATCCGGACCGCCGAGGCCCACATCGCCGAACACGGCGCGGCCGAACCGTTCGGCCCGGTCAGGCCCGGCTACCGGCCGCTTCCCGAGGAGGCCCGGCGCGAGCGGGCCGCCGCGCTCTTCCCGGTGATCCGCGGCCTGGCTTCCACCGACGTGGCGCAGGTCGGCCACTACACCGCCACCGACGAGGTGCTGGACTTCCTGTCCCGCGAGCGTCACCCCGAACTGGCCGCGCTGGGCACCTCCTGCCCCGACCACTTCCTGCGCACCAAGGTGGCCCCGCTGGTGCTCGACCTGCCCGCCGAGGCTCCGCTCGACGACGCCGTCACCCGGCTGCGCGAGCTGCACGCCGCCTACCGCGAGGAGTACGCGGCCTACTACGACCGGCACGCCACCGCCGACTCGCCCGCCATGCGCGGCGCGGATCCGGCGATCGTGCTGGTGCCGGGGGTGGGCATGTTCTCCTTCGGCCGGGACAAGCAGACCGCCCGGGTGGCCGGGGAGTTCTACGTCAACGCGATCAATGTGATGCGCGGCGCCGAGGCGCTGTCGCGCTACGCCCCGATCGAGGAGAGCGAGAAGTTCCGGATCGAGTACTGGGAACTGGAGGAGGCCAAGCTGCGCCGGATGCCGGCGCCGAAGCCGCTGGCCACCAGGGTCGCGCTGGTCACCGGGGGCGGCTCGGGCATCGGCGCGGCCACCGCCCGCAGGCTGGCCGCCGAGGGCGCGTGCGTGGTGGTGGCCGATCGCGACCTGGACGCTGCGGAGAAGGTCGCCGCCGAGCTCGGCGCCAGGGCCTACCGGGTCGAGGACGTGGCGACCGCCGTGCGGATGGACGTCACGGACGAGGCACAGGTGATCGCCGCGCTCCAGGCGACGGTGCTGGCGTTCGGCGGGGTGGACCTGGTGGTCAACAACGCCGGCCTGTCGCTGTCACGCTCGCTGCTGGAGACCAGCGTCACCGACTGGGACCTGCAGCACGACGTCATGGCCCGCGGCTCGTTCCTGGTCTCGCGGGAGAGCACCCGGGTGATGGTCGGCCAGGGCATGGGCGGGGAGATCGTCTACATCTCCTCCAAGAACGGGGTGTTCGCCGGGCCGAACAACGTGGCCTACGGAGCGGCCAAGGCCGACCAGGCGCACCAGGTACGGCTGCTGGCGGCCGAGCTGGGCCAGTACGGGATCAGGGTCAACGGCATCAACCCCGACGGGGTGGTGCGCGGCTCCGGCATCTTCGCCTCGGGCTGGGGGGCCAACCGGGCGGCGGTGTACGGGGTGCAGGAGGAGAAACTGGGCGAGTACTACGCGCAGCGCACCCTGCTCAAGCGCGAGGTGCTGCCCGAGCACATCGCCGCCGCGGTCTTCCAGCTGACCCAGCTCACCCAGACCACCGGCCTGCACATCCCGGTGGACGCCGGCGTCGCCGCCGCCTTCCTGCGCTGACCCCGCTTCCCGTGGCAATCCCCGCTGAGAGGAGAACGTCTTGACCACGGCTCTGGATCGGATCGCCCCGCCCCGCACGAAGGTGGGGCTGGTCGCAGGCGGGCTGGGGGCCTACTGGCCGCAGTTCCCCGACCTGCTCCCGCAGCTCCGGCGCTCCTCCGAGCGAGTCTCGGAGCGGATGCGGGAGCTGGGCTGTGACGTCGTCGACGTCGGCTTCATCTCCGACGCCCAGGAGGGCGCGGTCGCGGCGGAGAGGCTGCGCGAGGCCGGCTGTGACATCATCGTGGGCTTCCTGACCACGTACATGACCGCGACGATGCTCCTGCCGGTCGCGCAGCGCAGTGGCGCGCCGGTACTGCTGATCAATCTCCAGCCCAGCGAGTCGATGGACCACGCGACCTTCGACACCGGTCAGTGGCTCGCCTACTGCGGGGCGTGCCCGCTGCCGGAGATGGCCAACACCTTCATCCGCGCGGGCATCCCCTTCCGGTCGGTGTCGGGGTACCTGGAGGACGAGCGGGCCTGGGCCAAGATCGGCCGATGGGTGCGGGCCGCCGGTGTGCGCGCCGCGTTGCGCCGGGGCCGCCACGGGCTGATGGGACACCTGTACCCCGGCATGCTCGACGTGGCCACCGACCTGACCCTGGTGCCGGTGAACCTCGGCGGGCACGTGGAGGTGCTGGAGTTCGACGACCTGCGGGTGCGGGTGGAGAAGGTCACCGACGCCGAGGTCAAGGAGCGCACCGGTCTGGCACGGGAGGTCTTCGAGCTGGCCGACACGGTCAACGACGAGGACTTCGCCTGGGCCGCGCGGGTCTCGGTCGGGCTGGACCGGCTGGTGGAGGACTTCGCCCTCGACAGCCTGGCCTACTACCACCGGGGCCTGGACGGGGAGATCCACGAGCGGCTGGGCGCGGGCATGATCCTGGGCTCGTCCCTGCTGACCGCGCGGGGCATCCCCACGGCCGGTGAGTACGAGCTGCGTACCTCGCTCGCCATGCTGGTCATGGACCGGCTCGGGGCAGGCGGTTCGTTCACCGAACTGCAGGCGCTGGACTTCGCGCGCGGCCATGTGGAGATGGGCCACGACGGCCCCGCCCACCTGGCGATCAGCGCGCGCCGGCCGCTGCTGCGCGGGCTGGGCGTCTACCACGGCAAGCGCGGCTGGGGCGTTTCGGTGGAGTTCGACGTGGCGCACGGTCCGGTGACCACGCTCGGCCTGCTGCAGCGGCGCGACGGGACGTTCGCCTTCGTGGTCTCCGAGGGCGTCACGGTGGAGGGCCCGCTGCTGCGGATCGGCAACACCACCTCGCGGGTGGACTTCGGCTGCGACCCGGGGGAGTGGACCGACGCGTGGAGCGCCACCGGCATCTCCCATCACTGGGCGCTGGGCATCGGCCACCGGCTGGCCGAACTGCGCGCGGTCGCCGACCTGCTCGGCATCGAGGTCGTCCACGTCCAGCCCTGAAACGCGGCCCCGCCCGTCCCCCGTGGCCGAGGCCGGGCGACTCCGACCCTCGCGAGCCCGGATTCCCGATCCACCGGCAACCGCCCGGCGGCCCTGAGCCGGCCGGAAGGCGCCGTATGGCGCCGTACGGGTCCGCACGGCGGACACCGCGACGCCCTACGCCGTCGGCTCCGGGACCTGGGCCTTCCCGGTCGTCGCCATGGGCTGATCCTCCACCTGCCCGGATCTCTCCGCCCAGGACCACGCGTCCCGGGCGGAGAGATCCGCGGTTCCGGGGAGCGTCTCCGCGGGTCCGACGGAGACGGCCGAGGAAGGGGTGCGCTCGCGCACGTCCTCGCTGCGGATCGCCATCACAGCGGGCGGGCTGCCCAGGTCACCATACCTGGCGGCGACGGCGGCGGTGATCGCCCGGCAGGCGTCGGCGACCGTCTCCTTCGAGGAGCCCGGCGGCTGACCGGCCGACAGATGACCCAGCAGCGCCGCGAACCGCAGTTCCTCGGCCGCCGCGCGGGGAATCCCGTCGTCGGACGGCGGCAGGGGCCGGTCCAGCCAGAACACCCCGCCGCGCAGGAACGCGGGATATGTCACCTCGTCCCGCTGGAGCGTGCGCACCGAGTCGACCAGTAACCGCCCGAACTCCGTCAGGTCGGTATCCGGTGGCAGGTCGGTCGTGACCAGCAGCGAAACCCTCAGTGCGTTGACCATGAGCGGTTGTCCCTCCTTGAGGTGGCTCATAGTAGGGGGCGCCACCGACAGTTACGGTGCGGCTGGTGAATCGTGGCGAGTTCAGGTTTCGGTCAGGAGGCCGCAGGTACCGGTGGATCACCGTCCGCGGTCCCGCGCCGACGGTCAGAGCGGCCTGGGGGCGGGCAGGGTGATCCTGTCGACGGCCTCGCGGCGGCGCCGTTCGGGGCGGCGGTCGTAGCGGGCCGTGGTGGCGGGGGAGGAGTGGCCGACGAGGGCCTGCGCGGTGGCGAGGTCCACCCCGGCGTCGAGCAACTCGCCGATGAAGGTGCGCCTGAAGTCGTGCGGGGTGCGTGCCCCGGCGCCGGCCTCGGCCAGGCGTCTGGCCAGGATGTCGGCGACCGCCTGGCCGGTCATGGGCGCGGGCCCGCGGTCCCTGGTCCGCAGCCGGCCGAACTTGCTGATGGGGCAGAACAAGGCGCCCGCGGAGCGGCCCCGTACGGCCAGCCAGCGTTCCATCCTGGCCACGGCCTCGGTGGTGAGGTAGACCATCCGCTCCCTGTCGCGCTTGCCGCGCACCCGCAGCGAGCGGGAGCCGGGGTCGTAGTCGCCCAGCGCGAGCCCGGAGATCTCGGCGCGGCGGCAGCCGGTGGAGTAGAGCACCGCCAGCAGGGCGGCGTCGCGGACCCCCGCGGCGGAGTCGTCGCGATCGCAGGCGGCCAGCGCGGCGCCCACCACCTCAGGCGGGACGTGCTGGCCCGTTGGCAGGCGGGTGTGCTCGACCGTCGGCAGGTCTGCGGCGCGCTGGTACTCCTCGGCGGTCATCAGGCCGAGCCGCCAGGCCTCGCGCAGCACCCTGCGCAGCGCGACCAGGTGCTTGTTGACGTACGAGGGGGACCAGCCGCGCTCGGTCATCAGGGCGCGGATGCGTACCGTGTGCTCGTAGCGCAGCAGGTGCCAGGGCTGGCCCGCGCCGCTGGAGACCTCCTCGCCGGAGACGAGCGCCGCGAGCCTGTCGAGACAGCCGCGCATGGTGCGGCGGGACTCGGCGCTGGTCAGGGAGTCGAGATACACCCGGTAGGGGTCCCGTGCGGGCTCGATGGACGGGCCGGGCGAGACGGGGACGGCTGGCACGCTCACCGTGCCGACCCTACCGGGCGTCATGAATCCACGTCGTGAAGGCGCGGGCGCGAGATTCCATTCCCGCCGGATAGGAGGAAGGATCGCGGTATGACGGACGGACGAGTTACGGCGGTCAGCCGTAGCGCCACCCACACCTTCGGCAAGACCACGGAACCCGTCATCCGGCTGCTGGCCGGGCTGGGCGTGGAGGGGGACGCGCACCTCGGGGTGACCGTGAAGCACCGGTCGCGGGTGGCGCAGGACCCCACCCAGCCCAACCTGCGCCAGGTCCACCTGATCCAGGCCGAACTCCACGACGAACTGCGGGCCGCGGGCTTCTCGGTGGCCGCCGGAGAGCTGGGGGAGAACGTCACCACCCGGGGCGTCGACCTGCTGGGCCTGCCGGTGGGGACGCTGCTCGGACTGGGGCGGGAGGCGGTGGTGGAGGTGACCGGGCTGCGCAGTCCCTGCGGGCAGATCGAGGGTTTCCAGAGGGGCCTGCTCAAGCAGGTGGTGGGCAGGGACGAGAACGGCGAGCCGGTCCGCAGGGCCGGGGTGATGGGCGTGGTGGTGGGCGGTGAGGTGCGGCCCGGCGATCCGATCGAGGTGGAGCGGCCACCGCCCCCGCACCGGCGCCTGGACCGCGTCTAGGTCCATAACGCCATGTCGCGGCCGATAAGTGTGTGGTTGGCTGTCCCCAATGAACATCTCATCGCGCGCTTCCGCCTACCTTCGGGCATATGACGAGCAGCTCCGGGCCCGGCCGATGCCGGGTCGCACGGCCGAGAGGATCGGGCCGCTGCTGAGGGTCGTGTCGAACGGCCACGGCCAAGGTTTCCTGACATATCGCGACCTTGGTGGTTTGGAGGGTGTCGAGCTGGACGCCTTCATCGCGCGCCAGCGGGACTTCTTCACCCGGGTCGGGCGCGAGGTCGAGTGGAAGTACCACGGTTATGACCTGCCCGCCGACCTGCCCGAGCGGCTCGCGGCGGCCGGGTTCGAGGCGGGGGAGCGGGAGACGCTGCTCGTCGGCGAGGCCGGTGAGCTGGCCGGTGCCCACGTGCCACCCGCCGGGGTGCGGCTGCGCGAGGTGGCGGGGCGGGATGACCTGGAGCGCATCCGCGAGCTGGAGGAGACGGTCTGGGATGCCGACCATGGCTGGCTGCCCGGCATGCTGGAGCGCGAGCTCGCCGGCCCTGGGGATCCGTGCACGGTGGTGATCGCCGAGGCGGGCGGGCAGGTGGTGTGCGCGGCATGGGTGCGTTTCCACGAGGGCACCGACTTCGTCTCACTGTGGGGCGGCTCGACCCTGAAGGAGTGGCGGGGCAGGGGTATCTACCGGGCGATGGTGTCGTACCGGGCGGAGCTGGCGGTGGCACGAGGTTTCCGCCTGGTGCAGGTGGACGCCTCCGATGCCAGCCGCCCGATCCTGGCCAGGCTCGGCCTGGAGGCGATCACCACGACGACGCCGTACGTGTGGGTGCCGCCGACCCTCTGACCTGGCGTCGCCCGCGATCCCGCCCGCCGGAAGCAATATGAGGTGAGTTATTTCATTCTGGTAGCTTGGCGCGGATCAACTGGATCAAGACGAGATCGCGCCGTTGCGACTCGCGACTCGCGACTCGCGACTCGCGACTCGCGATGAGAGGACACGCATGCCCGAGGTGCTCAGTCGGCGCGCGCTCAACCGGGCCACCCTGGAGCGGCAGCTGCTGCTGGCCCGCGCCGAGTCGTCCGCGCTGGAGGCGGTCCGGCACCTGTACGGCATGCAGGCCCAGGCCCCCAACCCTCCCTATGTCGGGCTCTGGACACGCCTGGCCGGGTTCACCCACGGCGACCTCGCCCGGTTGATCAACGAGCGCCAGGTGGTGAGGCTGGCGCTGATGCGTTCCACCATCCATCTGGTCACCGCCGACGACTGCCTGGCGCTTCGCCCGCTGCTGGGGCCGATGCTGGCGCGGGGCCTGCGGGGGGGCATGCACGGTAAGGGCCTGGCCGGCGTGGACCTGGACGAGCTTGCCGTCACCGGGCGCAAGCTGGTGGAGGAACGCCCTTTGACATTCCGTGAGCTCGGGGTGCTGCTGCAGGAGCGGTGGCCGGATTCCCCGGCCGCCGCCCTGGTCGCCGGGGTGCGCAACACGCTGGCGCTGGTGCAGGTCCCGCCGAGAGGGATCTGGGGGGTGGGCGGCCAGGCCACCCACACCACCGCGGAGGCATGGCTGGGCCGGCCCCAGGACGAGCGGCCCTCCGCCGAGGAGGCGATCCGCCGCTACCTCGCCGCCTACGGTCCCGCCACGGTGATGGACGTTCAGCAGTGGTCGGGCATGACCCGCCTGGGGGAGATCGTTCGCGGGATGGGCCTGCGGACCTTCGCGACCGAGGACGGCGCGGAGCTGTTCGACCTGCCCGAGGCGCCGCGCCCCGGCCCCGAGACCCCTGCCCCGGTGCGCTACCTGTCGGAGTTCGACAACACGCTGCTGTCGTTCGCCCCGCGGACCAGGACCCGGATCACGGAGGAGGAGTATCGGGGGCGGATCTTCACGATCAACGGCATCATCAAGGCGACGGTGCTGGTCGACGGCTTCGTGCGGGGCATGTGGAAGGTGACGGGGAAACGGGGCGAGGCGATCCTGGAGGTGGAGCTGTTCGCGCCGGTGAGCGCGGGGGAGCGGGCGGACCTGGAGCTGGAGGGAGCACGCCTGCTCGACTTCGTCGCCCCTGGGGCGTCATCTCGCGACATCCGCTTCCGCGAGGCCTGACCGCGCCGCTTCCGCGAGGTCGCGCCGGCCGATGGGCCAGGTGGGTGGTGTCCTTGACCGAGCGAATCAGGCCCGGGTCCTCACTGCCGGGGCGAGGGCGTCCCAGCGCCGTGGTCCGATCGGCCGGGATCGATGGTTACCAGGCCAATTCTGGAAATTGGCCGTTCTCTCGGCGGGAGGGATGCTCGATGATGTGCCCATGATCTCTATCAGTGCCCTCGCGGGCATCGCCGCGGTCGCCCTCGGCCTGGTGCTCACCCCCGGCCCCAACATGATCTACCTGATCTCGCGGTCTGTGACGCAGGGGCGCTGGGCCGGGCTGATCTCGCTGGCGGGCGTCGCGGCGGGCTTTCTGGTCTACCTGCTGGCGGCGGCGGCCGGGATCGCCACGATCTTCGCGGTGGTGCCCGCCGTCTATACGGCGGTCAAGCTCGCGGGCGCCGGGTACCTGCTCTGGCTGGCCTGGAAGACGATCAGACCCGGCGGTGAGCCGATCTTCGCCCTCGGCACCCTCCCGGTGGACCCGCCGCGCCGGCTGTTCTCCATGGGGTTGGTCACCAACCTGCTCAACCCCAAGATCGCCATTGTGTACGTGTCGGTGCTGCCGCAGTTCGTCGATCCGGCCCGGGGCGACGTCGGCACGCAGAGCCTCCTGCTGGGAGCCATCCAGATCGTCATCGCCCTGTCGGTCAACGCGATGATCGTGCTGACCGCGGGCTCGGCCGCGACCTTCCTCGGGCGGCGGCCCACCTGGATGCGCGTGCAGCGCTACTTGACGGGCACCGTGCTCGTGGGCCTCGCCATCCGCGTCGCCGGCGACCGCTCGCCCGCCGTGGCCGCCTAGGGGTCGTTCTCGCCGGTGCCGGCCCGTCGCGATCTCGTCCAGGTACGCCTTGAGGCCCGACCCGGGCCGCCACGCGCTCACGCGTGCGCTCCATGTCGTGGTCGGCCGCACGGTGTGCCTGGCGGGAACCGCCCGGATGCGGGACGAGACGGGTCCGGCCGGGGGCCGCGCTCCGGTTCTCAGCCGTGACTGAGGTCGACGACGCAGAAGACGTTGCCCTCGGGGTCGGCGAGGACCACGAAGTCGGGGTCGTTCGGGTAGAGGTCCCAGTCGACGCGTTCGGCCCCTAGTGACACCAGTCGCTCCACCTCGGACGCCTGCCCGGCGGCGTCGGGGACGAACAGGTCGAGGTGCGTCCGGGGATGCCGGCGGGCCGGTGTCCCGCTGACGTCCAGTGCCAGCGGGACGCCGTCACCCTCCACCGGGTCGAGCACGGTCCAGTCGTCCGCGGTCTCGCCCTCGCGCGGCGCGTAGTCCAGCGCCCGCGTCCAGAACCCGACGGCACGTCGCATGTCGGTGACGCCCAGCACCACCTGTCCGATCCTCACCATGTGCCGATCCTGGCAGGGATTCCCGGCAGGGGGGAACCCGGAGGGTCCGGGCCACGACCGTGCCCGGCGGCTGTTGACGCGAACACGGCCACCGGGCTCGGTCGCGGACGTGCCTCCGGATGTGTTCCCCGGTGTTCGAGGAAGACGCGGACCTCTCGTCAACCGGGGTTGACGGAAGATTGGTGTCAACCTATATTGACATTCATGGGCGGTGCGCGGGCACCGAGACGGTTTCAACGCGTGGCCGTATACGGGCCATGGCCGTTTCGCCGCCCCCTCGGCGGGTGGTGTGCCATCGCGCCCGCTCCCTCATCCGATCAAGGAGGTTTGTGATGTCCGTTGACGTCGTGATCGCCGGAGGTGGCCCGAACGGGCTGATGCTGGCCTGCGAGCTGAGCCTGGCAGGCGTCCGCCCGGTGCTGCTGGAGCGGCTGCCGGAGCCGGGCGAGGAGCCCAGGGCCAACGGACTGGTCGGGCGGGTGGTCCAGGTGCTCGACAGCCGGGGCCTGTACCGGCGGTTCACCGGTGCCTCACACCCCCCGGTTCCCGCGCCGTTCTTCATGTTCGGCGGCATGCAACTGGACCTGAGCACACTGGACCCCGGCCCGCTGCACATCCTCCCGATCCCGCAGCGCCGCCTGGAGCAGCTGTTACAGGAGCGGGCGCTGGAGCTCGGGGTGGAGATCCGGCGCGGCCACGAACTGGTGGACCTGGCGCAGGACGGGGACGGTGTCACGGTCGCCGTCCACGCCCCCGGCGGAGACTACGAGCTGCGCACCCGCTACCTGGTCGGCTGTGACGGAGCCCACAGCGTCGTACGGAAGCGGGCCGGTATCGGCTTCCCAGGGGCCACCGCCGAGGACGTCGTGTCGCGCAGCGCCCACGCCGTCCTGCCCGCCTCCGCGCTCGATCCCGCGACCGGCGAGCTGCTGCTGGCCGGGGCACGCTGGAGGCCGTTCATGTTCCACCGAACCGCACACGGCGTGTTCGCCCTCGCGTCGTTCGAACCGGGCGTGCACCTCGTGACCACCATGGAGTGGGGGCGGGGGCGGATCGACGAGCGGGTGCCGATGACCCTGGAGGAGCTGCGGGACAGCGTGCACAGGGTGCTCGGGGCCGACCTGCCGATGACCCCGCCGGCGAGCCGAGGCCCCCATGTGCTCCGCCGCCTCACCGGCGGCAACACCCGTCTGGCCGACCGCTACCGCGCCGGTCGCGTGCTGGTGGCCGGGGACGCCGCGCACGTCCACTCCGCGGTCGGCGGTCCCGGGCTCAACCTCGGCCTGCAGGACGTCGTGAACCTCGGCTGGAAACTCGCCGCCGAGGTTCACGGCTGGGCGCCGCCGGGACTGCTCGACACCTACCACGGCGAACGGCACCCCGTGGGCCGGCGGGTCGTCACGCACACCCGGGCGCAGGCCGCCCTGCTCGCCCCCGGCGAAGAGGTCACCGCGCTGCGCGAGCTCTTCGCCGAGCTGCTCGAACACAAGGAGAACCGGCGGCACATCGCCGAGCTCATGGCGGGTTCGGACATCCGCTACGACATGGGGGATGCCTGCCCGGCGCCGCATCCTCTCCTCGGCCGCCCGGCACCGGATCTCTCCCTCGCCACGGACGCGGGCACCGTGCGGCTCGCGGACCTGACGCACGGCGCCCGGCCGCTCCTCCTCGACCTCGGTGGGGGCGACGAGCTGGAGGAGACGGCGGCGGGCTGGAAGGACCGGGTGGACGTCGTCACCGCCACCTCCAGCCGGCGGGTCCCCGCCGGGCTGCTGATCCGCCCGGACGGCTACGTCGCCTGGACGTCCCCTGACGAGGAAACGGGCGATCCCGTGAGCCTCGGCCTACGGGAGGCGCTGGCCACCTGGTTCGGCGTCCCCGCGTAGGTCTTCCCGTCGCCACCTGTGAGCTCGATCCTCGCCACCGGCGATTGCCGTTCGACATCCACACCCCGCCCCTGCGCCTCGCGGGCACCCCGTAGCCGCCGAAGGCCCTCCGCGGCTCTCACTGTCGCCGGCGAAGTCCGTGCCGTAGCGTTCCACGCGTGACACCCACCCAGCTACGCGCGTTCGCCACAGTGGTACGGCTCGGTTCGGTAAAGCTGGCGGCGGGGGAGCTGGAGGTGTCGGAGGCCGCCGTCTCGCTGCACATCGGCCAGCTACGCAGGGAACTCGGCGACCAGTTGTTCACGCGGACGGCCTCCGGGCTCGCCTTCACCCCCGGCGGCCTGCGGCTGGCGAGCCGCGCGGCGGAGATGCTCAGCCTGCAGGAGCGCACGATCGTCGAGGTGGGCCAGGCGGCCCGTGGCCGGCGGCTGCTGCGCGTCGCCGCGTCGAGCCTGTTCGCCGAGTACGCGGCTCCCGGCCTGATCGAGCTGTTCGCCGGCCGGGCCGCCGACCTCGATGTGGAGCTGAGCGTGCACGACCCGCGGAAGTTCGGCGCCCTGCTGCACTCGCGGGCGGTGGACGTGGCGATCGGGCCCAGGACGGGCAACCTGGACGAGTCGCTGGCGTGCCGGCCGTTCCTCAACTATCAGGTGATCGTCGTGTCCGGCCCGGACCACCCGCTCGCCGGACTCGACGCCGGCGCCCACCAGCTGCGCGAGGAGACCTGGCAGCTCGGCCCGTCGGCCGCGGCGGACATCGGTGCCGTTCCCGCGATTCTGCGCCGGGTCAGCGTGCCCGAGGAGCACCAGCGGATCTTCCAGAGTCACGCGGCGGCGCTGGAGGAGGTCAAGCGCAACCACGGCGTGGCACCGACGGTCTCCTTCGCGGTGGCGCGGGATCTGGCCACCGGCCGTCTCGTCCACATCGCCGGCCGCGCTCTCCGGTACGACGGTGTGTGGGCCACGCTGACCCTCGTCGAGCGCGGTGCCCCGTCGGTGGCCGCCGAGCTCGTCCGGTTCGTCACCACCCCGCGCGCCACGCAGGCCATGCTGCGCGGCCCGGGGGTGAGCCCCGGCCGGTTCCGCCCCTCCATCCACGTCACCCTCTGGAGCTAGACCCCTTCGCCCACCGGGGTCAGGCGGCGCGCCGCGATCTTCTCCGCCGCCCTGCGAGGCACCACCTGACCGATCCTCGCCACGGTGAGATCCGCGGAACAGGACCTAACGGGTGGCGGAGATCTCGGCGATCACATGCCGCAGGGACCGGAAGGTGTCCGCGGGCAGCAGCCGGTCGCAGTACGGCAGGGCGGCGGCCATGGCGGCGACGCGCGGTTCGAAGCCGGGGGCGGAGGCCCTGGGGTTCATCCAGATCACCCGGTGCGCGCGCCGGCGCAGTCGCGCCATGGCGGCGGCCATGGCCTCCGGGGGGTCGCTGTCCCAGCCGTCCGAACCGATGATCACCACGGCGCCCCGTACCGACCCTCCGTGGTGGGAGGCGAGCAGAGCCCGCACGTTGGTCGCTATCCGTGTCCCGCCGAACCGGTCGGAGACCCTTTCGGTGGCCCGCTCGACGGCGACGGCCGCGGAGGAGTGCGCCAGGATCGGGGTCAACCGTGTCAGCGACGTGGCGAAGGCGAACACCTCCGCGCCGGCGGCCAGCGCCAGGGCGCGCATCAGGTGCAGGTAGGCGGGCGCCTGCGCCTGCATGGACTGGCTGACGTCACAGAGCAGCACGACGCGTCGAGGCCTGTCGACCGTCCGCTCCCGCAGCAGGTGGAGTGGTTCCCAGCCGGTCCGGCGGGATCGCTGGACCGTGGCTCGCACCGCGACCCTCCTGCCACGGGGGGCGGCCGCGAGCCGCCGGCTGCGCCTGGTGGGCCAGTCGGTCACCGCGGAGCGCAGCCACCCGCCGAGCAGTTCCATCTCCCGCGCGTCGAGTTCCTCGAACGGCACCTCCGCCCGCCCTTGGAGGTCGCTCGGCAGGCGGTCTGGCACGGCCGGCGGGCTGTCCGACCGCTCCGCGTCGGCGACCACCGCGGGGAGCGTCGCCCAGGGCAGCGCGTCCCCTGGCCGCTGGTCCGCGAAGGCGGGCGGGAAGACGGAGACGTCCTCGTCCCCGCCGGTCGCGGGCCGCCGTGACCGGCGGCGCGTGGGCGGATCCAGGGCGAGTGCCGCGTCGCCGAACACGGCCGCGAACACCGTGTCGAAGGCGTCGATCTCCGAGCGCCGCCGTACCAGGCTGATGCGGGCGGCCCAGTACAGCCTCGGCAGCGAGTCCGGAGGGGAGGCCGCCAGCGCGTTGACGAGGTCGTCGACGGCGGTGAGGCCGACCGGCACGCCGTGCTGCCGGAGCCGGACCGCCAGCGCGACGGCGAACGCCGCCCGATCGACACCCGGCGCCGGCCCGCTAGGCGACAAGGAGGTAGACGACGACGGCGACGAGGACGACGAGGACGGCGAGGACCGGAAGCACCCGCCGGTAGACGGATCCGCCGGCGACGCTCATCACGTCCAGCGGTTCGGGGTCGATCGCCGGGGCGATCTCGCCCGCTTCCCGGGGGACCGGTTCGGGGTCCGTCCGGACGTTCCTCGCTGCGGTCCCGGCCGGAACGCCTTCGGCCTCGGAGCCCGGCGGGACGCTCGCCGGTCGCCGGTCGGCGGTGGGGGGAGCGGTGGATACCGGACTCCCGGCGACCTCGGTCGCTGCGGCCGTATCGGCGGCGAGCCTTCCTTCGAGGCAGTCGACGAACTGGCCGAGCAGCTTCCCGGAGACCTCTTTGATCATTCCGCTGCCGAACTGGGCGATCCTTCCGGAGATCTTCAGGTCGGTGTCGACGGTGACGACGGTACGTGCGCCGTCGGCCCGGAGCAGCGCGGTGACGACCGCTGAGGCGTTGCCCGCCCCTCGCGAGTCACGGCCTCTGGCGTCGATGACGGCACGGTGGTTCACCTCGTCCTTCTCGACGAACCTGACCGTGCCCGCGTACTCGGAGACGACGGGGCCGACCTTCACCCGGACCCTGCCGGAGTGGACCTCGCCCTCGACACCGGTCAGCTGGGCCCCCGGCATGCACGGGGCTATCCCCTCGAGGTCGGTGAGAACCGTCCACGCCCGGTCGATCGGAACGTTGACCGTGAACTCATTGTCAATCCTCATGAACCGCCCTTTCTACGCCGTCTTCGTGCCGTCGATCAGGCGGTCGCGCCGCAGGCGTCGCCCAGGTCGTCGAGCGCGCCGGTGATCGTGGCACGGTCGTCGGGTGTCTTCGCGATGGTGCTCAGCGTCCGGACGACGTCCTGCCTGACCAGACGGGTCGCGCCGACCGCGGACAGGGCCGCGACCCAGTCGATCGTCTCCGCCATGCCGGGGGCCTTGTCCAGGTCGAACCGGCGCACCCGGCCGACGAACTCGGTGACCGACCTGATCAGTGCCTCGTTCGCGCCGGGTACCGAACGGCGCAGGATCTCCACGGCCCGCTCGGCCTCGGGAAAGTCGATCCAGTGGTACAGGCAGCGCCGCCGGAGCGCGTCGTGCAGGTCCCTGCTGCGGTTGGAGGTCAGTACGACGACCGGCCGGCGTTTCGCGGTGAACGTGCCGAGCTCCGGAATCGTGATCGAGGACTCGCCGAGGAACTCGAACAGCAGGGCCTCGAACTCGTCGTCGGCGCGGTCGATCTCGTCGATCAGCAGCACCGGCGGCACCGGGCCGTCGTGCCGGACGGCCCGCAGGATCGGGCGTTCCTGCAGGAACTCCGCGCTGAACAGGTCGGCGTCGGCCAGGCTGTCCCGCCGTGACTCGGCGAGCCGGATGGCGAGCAGTTGCCGCTGGTAGTTCCACTCGTAGAGCGCCTCGCTCGCGGTCAACCCCTCGTAGCACTGCAGCCGGATCAGAGGGGTGTCCAGGACGCGGGCCAGGGCCCTGGCGGCGGTCGTCTTGCCGACGCCGGGTTCCCCCTCCAGCAGCAGGGGCCGGCCGAGAACCAGCGCGAAGAACAGCGCCGCGGCGGTGCCCTCGTCGACCAGGTAGTCCATCTCGTCCAGCCGCCGCCTTACCTCGTCGGCGTCGGCGAAGGCCGGGGTCACGACGCACCCTCGGCGCCGAGACCGGTTCGCGGCGGTGGCGGGCGATACTCCGGGCGGCGCGAGTCGGTTGCCTGCACGTCTCTACCGCCTGCCCTTCTCCGCGTGACGTTCCCGGCAGCCCGGTCCGCAGAACCACACGTCCTCGCCGTCGACGGCCAGGTGGGGCGTGTCGGGGGAGACGGTCACCGTCATCCCGCAGACGGGGTCGACGGCCTGGATGATCGGACTCGCCGCGGCCTCGCCACCCGCGGGAGCGGGGACGGGTACCGCCGGGGTCAGCCCGCAGGTGCGGATCGCGGCGATGATCTCGGCCAGGATCGACACGGCGATCTCGTGCGCGGTGCGGGCCCCGATCTGGAACCCGGCCGGTGAGCTGATCCGGGCACGCTCGGCCTCGGTGAGTCCCATCTCCGCCAGCACCGCCGCGCCGCGCCGGCGGCTGGCCACCAGGCCGACGAGCCCGACCCCGGCGTCCAGTGCCGCGCGGATCGCGGCGGTCTCGCCGCGCCCGTGGCCGGTCACCACGGCCGCGGTGGCGCCCGCCGGCCCCTGCCCGTCCGCCGCCCGCCGGACGGTGAGGTCCAGCGGGCCGGCCAGCTCGGCCAGCGCCTCGGCGATCGGCGACTCACCGGCGACCCAGATCACCGGTGGCGGCAGCGACGGCTGGAGAAAGATCTCCAGCGCGCCGCCCGACAGGCAGGGGTTCACCACGACCTGGGCGCCGGGGGAGTCGGGGAAGGCCGGCTCGCCCTCCGGCAGCACCCGCAGCAGCACCGAGCGGCCGTCCCTGAGCGCGCCGAGAGCCGCCGTGCGCACGGAGCTCTCCGCGCACCGGCCGCCGACGAAACCCTCGATGGACCCGTCGGGCAGCACGATGGCGTCGTCGCCGGCGTTGACCGAGGTCGGGTAGTGGGCGCGGACCACGAGCGCGTGGACGAACGGGACGCGGTCCGCGGCCAGTTCCCTCATTCGCACCGAGATACCGGAAGGCATGGACGCTCCGATTCGGTCAGATCGGCGGCTGCGGTGCGCCGCGCATGGCGTCCCACACCCGGGAGGGGGTGAGCGGCATGTCGGCGTGGCGGATGCCGAACGGTTTGAGGGCGTCGACGACCGCGTTGACGATCGCCGGAGGGGAACCGACCGTCGCCGACTCGCCGACGCCCTTCGCGCCGATCGGGTGATGGGGCGAGGGCGTCACGGTGAATCCCGTCTCCCAGTCGGGAACCTCCAGCGAGGTCGGGATGAGATAGTCCATGAGCGACCCGCCCAGGCAGTTGCCGTCCTCGTCGAAGGCGATCATCTCCATCAACGCCATACCGACGCCGTCGGTGAGACCGCCGTGCACCTGCCCCTCGATGATCATCGGGTTGATCCGGGTGCCGCAGTCGTCGACCGCGATGAACCGCCGCACCTTGACCTGGGCGGTGCCCGGGTCGATGTCGACGACGCAGATGTAGGCGCCGTGCGGATAGGTCAGATTCTCCGGGTTGTAGCAGATCTGTGCCTCCAGCCCGCCCTCGACGCCCTCGGGCAGGTCTCCCGCGCCGTGCGCCCTCATGGCGATGTCCTGGATCGTCACGGACTTTCCAGGGTCGCCCTTGACGTGGAAGGCCCCCTTGCGCCATTCCAGGTCGGCGACGGAGACCTCCAGCATTCCCGAGGCGATGAGCCGTGCCTTGTCGCGTACCTTGCGCGCCACCAGGGCCGCGGCCGCGCCGGAGACCGGGGTGGAGCGGCTGCCGTAGGTGCCCAGGCCGAACGGCGTCTGGTCGGTGTCGCCGTGCACGACGTCGATGTCGGCGGGCGGGATACCGATCTCCTCGGCGACGATCTGCGCGAAGGTCGTCTCGTGGCCCTGCCCCTGGGTCTGCACGGACAGTCGCACCACCGCCTTTCCGGTCGGGTGGACGCGCAGCTCGCAGCCGTCGGCCATGCCCAGGCCCAGGATGTCCATGTCCTTGCGCGGTCCCGCGCCGACTGCCTCGGTGAAGAAGGAGACGCCGATCCCCATCAGCTCACCGCGGGCCCGCCGCTCGGCCTGCTCGGCGCGGAGCTCGTGGTAGCCGGCGATCTCCATGGCCCTGCGCATGGTCGGCTCGTAGTCGCCGGAGTCGTAGACCCAGCCGGTCTTGGTGCGGTACGGGAACTGGTCGGGCTGGATGAAGTTCCTGACGCGCAACTCGACCGGATCCATCTCCAGCTCGTAGGCCAGGCAGTCGACGATGCGCTCGATGAGGTACACGGCCTCGGTGATGCGGAACGAGCAGGCGTAGGCGACGCCGCCGGGCGCCTTGTTCGTATGGACGGCGGTCATCCTGCAGTACGCCGCCTGAAGGTCGTAGCTGCCGGTGAACACGCCGAAGAAGCCGGCCGGATACTTCACCGGGGCGGCGACGCCGTTGAAGGCGCCGTGGTCGGCGAGCACGTTGGTGCGGACGGCCAGGATCTTTCCGTCCCTGCTCGCCGCGATCTCGCCGCGCATGATGTAGTCACGGGCGAAACCGGTGCTCGTGAGGTTCTCCGAGCGGTCCTCCATCCATTTCACCGGCTTGCCGGTGACGATCGACGCCACGATCGCGCAGACATAACCGGGATAGATTGGAACCTTCCCCCCGAAGCCACCGCCGATATCCGGTGCGATGACCCGGATCTTGTGCTCGGGCAGGCCGGCGACGATCGCGTACAACGTGCGGTGGGCGTGCGGCGCCTGGGTCGTGGACCAGAGTGTCAGCCTGCCGTCGATCCGGTCGTAGTCGGCGACGCACCCGCAGGTCTCCATCGGCGCGGGGTGCACGCGAGGGTAGACGATGTCCTGGCTGACGACGACGTCGGCCGTCGCGAACACCGCCTCGGTGGCCGCCTCGTCACCGGTCTCCCAGTCGAAGACGTGGTTGTTCTCCTTGCCCTCCAGGTCGTCGCGGATGACGGGGGCGCCGGGGTCGAGGGCCCTGCGCACGTCTGTCACCGGTTCGAGCACGTCGTACTCGACGTCGATCAGCTCCAGCGCGTCGCGCGCCGCGTAGTGGTCCTCCGCCACGACGAACGCGACCTCCTGGCCCTGGAAGCGGACCTTGTCCGTCGCCAGCACGGCCTGCACGTCGCCGGAGAGGGTGGGCATCCAGGCCAGCCCCTTCTCGGCCAGGGCGGCACCGGTGACGACCGCCTTGACCTTCGGGTGCGCCTCGGCCGCGCTGGTGTCGATGCTCACGATCCGCGCGTGCGCGACGGGGGAGCGGAGGATCGCCAGGTGCAGCATGCCCGGCAGGCGCACGTCGTCGCAGTAGCGGCCCCTCCCCCGGACGAACCGGGGGTCCTCCTTGCGCAGCATCCGGCCGTAGCCGATCGGCTTGTGGTCGTTGCTCTCGAACTCGGCGGCGGGGCGGTCGTCGGTGGTGGTCATGGCGCGCTCCCGGTGGCGGCCGGCTGCGAGCCCGCCTCGTGAGCGGCGGCCCACCGGACAGAACGGACGATGGTCGCATAACCGGTGCAGCGGCAGATCTGGCCGGAGATCGCCTCGCGGATCTCCTGCTCGGAGGGGTCGGGGTTGCGGTCGAGCAGGGCCCGCGCGGTCATCATCATGCCGGACGTGCAGAACCCGCACTGCAGGCCGTGGCACTCCATGAATCCTCGCTGCACGGGATCGAGCTCGCCGTCCTGTTCGAGGTCCTCCACCGTGCGTACCTCGTGGCCGCCTGCCATCGCCGCCAGCACGGTGCACGACTTGACCGGTTCGCCGTCGAGCCACACCACGCAGGTGCCGCAGTTGCTCGTGTCGCAGCCCCAGTGGGTGCCCGTCAGCCCCAGGTGGTCACGGAGGAAGTGGACCAGCAGCAGGCGGCCCTCGATCTCCCCGGTGACCTCCTCACCGTTGACGATCATCGAAACCTGCACGTCATCCTCCCTCGCTGATCCGGGCGACGGACCGCCGCAGTGCCCGCCTGGTGAGTTCCTTGGCGAGGTGGCGCTTGTAGTCGGCGCTGCCGCGCATGTCGGTGACCGGGCTGCAGCTCTCGGCGGCGAGGGCACCGGCCCGCTCGTAGAGCTCCTCGGACGGCGGCCTGCCGCGCAACGCCTCGGAGACCGCGGGCAGCCCCGTCGTGTTCGGGCCCACCGCGGCCAGGCCGACCCGGGCGTCGGAGATCACCCCCTCGGTCAGCCAGACGGCCGCGCCCGCGGACACGATCGCCCAGTCGCCCGCGCGCCGCTCGACCTTCTCGTAGGCGCTCGACCCGTTCGGCCGCGCCGGGACGCGGATCTCGATCAGCATCTCGTCGTCCGCGACCGCCGTCTCGTACGGGCCGCGATGGAACTCCTCCATCGTCACGACCCGCTCCCCGGTCCGGCCGCGGATCACGCAGCTCGCCCCGAGGGTGGTGCACACGGCCGACAGGTCCTCCGAGGGATCGGCCTGGCAGAGCGAGCCGCCCAGGGTGCCTCGGTTGCGGACGATCGGGTCGGCGATGACCCGTTCGGCGTCACGGAAGATCGGAAACGCCCTGGCGAGCGCGTCCGACTCCAGCAGCTCGCGGTGGCGGGTCATCGCGCCGATACGGGTCTGCGCCGGTTCCATCCGGATGTATCCCAGCTCGCCGTGCAGATCGTTGATGTCGATCAGGTACTCCGGGTTGGCCAGCCGGAGCTTCATCATCGGGAGCAGGCTGTGACCGCCCGCGAGGAGCCGCGCCGAACTCCCCAGCCGCTCCAGCAGCCCGATGGCGTGATCGACGCTGGTGGCACGCTCGTACTCCAACGGGGCCGGAACCTGCATGCGGACACCCTCCGTCTCGTGCTCGGCAGCCCAGTGCACTCCGGCCCCGCGAAGCTGTCAACGGCCACCTAAGCATTCCCTTAATTCGCGAAAGAGGCGCCGGCCGGGGTCCCGGGAGCGGTCCGGCCGCGTACCCCGAGTACGGGAGCCGGCATGGCGGGCCGAGGGCGGGGCGACCACCGGTGCAGGCTTCCCGGGACCGGACGGGTCGCCGGTTCTCTCCCGGAGACGCCCGCACCGGTCGCCGGTGTGAGTGCCTGCCGCGGAAAAGGGGGCGTTCACCGTCGGGAGGCGGTCACGCCTCCGGGGGCGATCGAGGGACTACCGAATGTCCATGGTCGGCCCCGGTAAAACTCCTCTCCCGCTGTTCGAGACTCGGGCATCACAAATGTTAGCCCTATCATTTTTTTTCCAATCTTTTTCCGGCCGAAGGCGTTAAGTGGAGTGATGAAGTGCCAGGTCAAAGCGGTTTCGGCAATCTCGGAGATTGGGCCTTGACAGCGATTCTGTTATCGCAAACACTCAGGAAATCTCGACGAAACAAAGCTCGGAGTTCCCCGTTCCGGGCCGTGAGTTCCCGTGATCGGAATTGTTAGCGTTAACACAAGTAATCGTCAGACATTGGCAAGCGCCATGATCACCCCCCAGGAGCAGTGTCATGAGAAGACGATGGACAACGGCCCTCGCCATGATCTTCGCCTTCACCCTCGTCCTCGCCTTGGCCGGACCCGCGCCCGCCGCGAGCCCGATCACGACGTCCATCTACACCGCCGACCCCGCCGCGCTGGTCGTCGGCGACACCATGTACCTGTACACCGGCCATGACGAAGCGGCCCCCGGCGGCACCAACTTCGTCATGCGCGACTGGCACGTGTTCTCCTCCACCGACGCCACGACCTGGACGGACCAGGGGGCGAGGCTCTCGCTGTCGAACTTCCCCTGGGCCGGTGCCGACGCGTGGGCGGGAGAGGTCGAGCCCCGCGGCGGCAAGTACTACTGGTACGTCCCGGTCAACGGCGACGGCGCGGGCTGGATGGACATCGGTGTCGCGGTCGGCGACAGCCCGCTCGGCCCGTTCACCGACGCCAAGGGCGGGCCGCTGATCAGCGACAGCACCCCGAACTCCTCGCCGCTCAACATCGACCCGACGGTCTTCACCGACGACGACGGCCAGGCGTACATCTACTGGGGCTCCTACTACGGCCTGCGCGCGGCCAAGCTCAAGCCCGACATGATCAACCTGGACGGCCCGGTGATCACTCCGGCGGGGGTGAGCAACTTCTGGGAGGCCCCCTGGATGTTCAAGCGGAACGGCACCTACTATCTCGCCTACGCCGCCAACGACTCCGGCTGCTCCCAGCCCGGCTACGCCTGCATCCGCTACGCCACCGCCACCGGCCCGCTCGGCCCCTGGACACATCGCGGTGTCGTGCTCGACCAGGTCAGCTCGACCACCAACCACCCGGCCATCGTCGAGTTCAAGGGCCAGTGGTACATGGTCTACCACAACGCCGCGGCGCCGGGCGGGGGCAACTTCCGCCGTTCGGTCACCCTGGACAAGCTCTACTGGAACGCCGACGGCACCATGCAGAAGGTCGTGCAGACCTCCGGCGGAGGAGGAGGCGGCCAGCCGCCCTCCGGTACCAACCACGCGCTGACCGCCACCGCCTCCACCTCGTACGTCTCTCCGTGGGAGACCCTCGGAGCGATCAACGACGGCTACGTCCCGGCGAGCTCCGCCGACCACAGCCACGGCGCGTACGGCAACTGGAACCACCAGGGCACCGAGTGGATCGAGTACCGGTGGACCACCGCCAAGAGCGTCGGCAAGGTGGCGACCTACTGGTTCGACGACGATCAGGGCATCGACCTGCCCGCCTCCTGCAAGGTGCAGTACTGGAACGGCAGCGCCTACGTCGACGTGCCCGGCCAGTCGGCCTGCGGCGTCGCGGCGAACACCTACAACGTCACCACGTTCACCCCGGTCTCGACCACCCGGCTGAGACTGAGCATCACCTCCAGAACCGGCTACTCGACCGGTGTCCTGGAATGGATGGCTCTCTAGGAGCACGCAGGCCCCCGCGTCAACCCCCCTCCGAGAGATGTGAAGCGATGCCCGTCCTCTCCCGCGCCCGGCGGTCGCTGACCGCCGCCGCCGTCACCCTGCTTCTCACCGCGACCTCGCTCACGCTCGGCACCCCCGCCTCGGCGGTGCAGAGCATCGGACTGCCCACCTTCAGCGGGCCCGCGATCCCGGCCCCGCCCGTCCCGTACACGCTCGGCAACATGATGCAGAGCATCTACGACGCCGAGAGTTCGGGCACCGACTTCTGGATGGACCGGCTGCTGTCGCGTTCCGGCAACGACCCCGCGGGCACCTGGCTGATGAGCCGGGGCCGCGCGCTCTTCATGAAGAACCACACCCCGTCCGTCATCGGCTTCGGCGGTCAGGTGGCCTACTGGGAGAGCATCTCCAACGAGCACGCCTACTCGGTGGCGATCTCGCCCGGCACGTTCACCGAGCAGCCCGCCCAGCGCTGGCAGGCGCCCAGCCACTGGAAGAGCGTGCACACCAGCGGCTCCCTGGTGGTGAACGTCACCAAGTTCATCACCCACGACAACGTCGCGGTCACCAACCTGTCGGTCACCAACAACGGCTCCGGGTCCCAGACGCTCACCCTGAAGGCGACCTCGCCGTACGCCAAGACCCCGGCGGGCACCGAGCTCACCGGCATCGTGGACGCCAAGAACAAGCTCACCACGATCTTCCCCAGGCTCTCCGGGGACGGCTTCGCCGTCAGCGGCACCGACCTGACCCGCTCGCTCACCGTCGCCGCCGGGGCGACCGTGACGACCAAGGTGGTGATGGGCTTCGTGACCGACGAACTCCCGGCCTCGCTCACCGAGTACCGGTCGTACCGCTCGGCCACCCCCGCCGCCGCGTTCGCGACGCACGTGCGGGCCTACAACCAGTGGTGGGCGCAGAACATCCCCTACATCGACGTGCCCGAGCCCGCCATCAAGAAGAGCGTCTACTACCGCTGGTGGCTGATGCGCTTCAACCATCTGGACGCCGACATCCCCGGCCAGGACTACCAGTGGCCGACCTCGGTCGAGGGTGCCCTGGGCTACAACAACGCCATCGCGCTGACCGTGCCGATGTTCGTGGACGAGCTCAAGTACCTGCGCAACCCGATGTACTCCTACGGACCGTGGGTGTCGGCCGGCGAGGTGTCGAAGAACGGCCGCTACATGGACAACCCGGGTGATCCGGAGAACTGGTCCAACAGCTACACCCAGTACATCTCCGAGGCGGCCTGGCGCAGCTACCAGATCCACGGCGGCCAGCCCGGCATCGCGGCCAACCTCGCCCGCTACGCCGAGCAGGACGTCAAGGGCCAGCTCGCCTTCTACGACCAGGACCACAACAACCTCATCGAGTACGACTGGGGAGCGCTGACCGGCAACGACGCCGACGCCGTCTCCTTCCACTGGCGCGCCGGGCGCCTGGACCGCACCGAGTCGGCCTACGTCTACAGCAACGCCATGGCCTCGGCCTCCGCCTACGACGCGGTCGGCAACACCGCCAAGGCCAACGAGATGCGCACCATCGCCACCAACGTCAAGAACGCGATCGTCAACGTGCTCTGGAACCCCACGGCGAAGGTGCTGCAGCACCGGCACGTGTCGACCAACGCGCTGGTGCCCTGGAAGGAGATCAACAACTTCTATCCGTACTCGGTGGGCCTGATGCCCAACACCGCCACCTACCGCGAGGCGCTGCGGTTGTTCGACGACGAGACCGAGTACCCGATCTTCCCGTTCTACACCGCCAACCAGAAGGACAAGGCCGCCGCGGCGGCCGCGGGCAACCCGGGTTCCAACAACTTCTCGCAGATCAACTCGACCGTGCAGTTCAGGCTGCTCTCCTCGGCGCTGCGCAACTACCCGACCTCCTACATCACCGGTGACCACTACAAGAAGCTGCTGTACTGGAACGCCTGGGCGCAGTACGTCGGCGGCAACACCGCCTGGCCCGACTCCAACGAGTTCTGGGCCAACTGGAACCCCGGGACGAAGACCATCGACTACCGCTCCTGGATCCACCACACGATCCTGGGCAGCAGCAACTGGACGGTCGTCGAGGACGTGGCGGGCCTGCGCCCGCGCGACGACGGCAAGGTCGAGCTGTCGCCGATCGACATCGGCTGGTCGCACTTCACGGTCAACAACCTGCGCTACCGCAACAGCGACCTGACCGTCGTCTGGGACGACCCCGCCGACGGCGTCGTCCGCTACACCGGTGTCCCGCAGGGCTACTCGGTGTACGTCAACGGCACCCGGGCCCTCACCGTCGACCGCCTCACCCGGCTCGTCTACGACCCGGCCACCGGCACGGTGACCTTCCCCGGCGCCGCCGGCACCGTCGGCCACAACGTCGCGATGCCCGGCATGCAGGCGCCCACCCAGGTGGTGCAGACCGACGCCCGCGTGGTCGACATGTTCGCCAAGGCCGGGGTCAACCTCACCTCCGGCGCCGCCCCGGCCAACCTCGCCCAGGGCCGGGCCGCCACGGCCTCCTACACCGCGTCCGGAACCACCACGGCCGCGGCGGTGGACGGCTACACCATCAACGACCCGATCTGGGGCGCCAAGGGCTCGGCCAACACCCAGGACTGGTACGAGATCAACCTCGGCTCGTCGCAGACCTTCAACGACGTGCGGCTGCACTTCCGCAACGACCGCGCGGCGGGAGGCTACGCCGAACCCGCGATGTACCAGATCCAGTATCACGACGGCAGCACCTGGGTCACCGTCCCCAACCAGGCCAAGAGCCCGGCGGCGCCGGTGTCCAACCACAACCGGGTCCGCTTCCCCGCGATCGGCGCCCAGCGGGTCCGGGTGCTGATGACCCACAGGGCGGGCCTCAGGACGGGCCTCACCGAGGTCAAGATCTACAACTCCGCGGGCAGCCCGCCCGCCGCGACCAACCAGGCCCCCTACGTCCTCGCCAGAAAGGATCCCGCCCACAACCAGCCCTCACAGGTGCGGCTGCTCGGCACCGTCAAGGACGACGCGCTGCCCAACGGCACCCTGAGCACCACCTGGTCGCTGGTCGGCGGCCCGGGAACGGCCGTCTTCACCGCGCCGGCCGCGGCCGTCACGCTGGCCTCGTTCACCGTCGCGGGCACCTACACGGTGCGGCTCACCGCGAGCGACGGCGCCTCCACGGCCACCTCGGACGTCACGGTCACCGTCGCCCAGGGCTCCGGCGGCGGGGGCGGCGCGGCCAACGTGGCGGGCTCCGCCACCGCGTCGGCGTCCTACACCTCCCCCTGGGAGTCGGTGAACGCGATCAACGACGGGTTCACCCCGGCGAGTTCCAACGACTCCGCCAACCCGCGCTGGGGGACCTGGCCCGAGACCGGCACCCAGTGGGCCGAGCTGACCTGGAGCCAGCCGCAGCGGCTCGACTCCGCCGAACTGTACTTCTTCGACGACAACGGCGGGGTGCGCGTGCCCGCGTCCTGGAAACTGCAGTACTGGAACGGGAGCGCCTACGCGGACGTGCCCGGCGCGGGCACGTACAACAGGGCGCTGAACGCCTTCAACAAGGTCGGCTTCACTCCGGTGACCACGACCCGGCTACGGGCGTCGCTGACCAGCGGCGCCGGATCCGTCGGCCTCCTGGAGTGGCGGGCCTACGCGGAGGTCCCGCAGTCGATCCGCCCGGTCCACCAGGCGACCCTGGCGGGGCAGGTCCCCACACTGCCCACCACGGTCACGAAGGTCTACGCCAACGGCTCCCGGGTGAACTCCCCGGTCACCTGGGCGCAGATCACCCCCGCCCAGGTGGCGAACGGCGGCTCGAGCTTCACCGTGGCGGGGATCGTCGAAGGGGCGAGCACGACCGCCTCGGCCACGGTGTGGGTGCGCACGACCGGCGCGGTCAGCATCACCTTCATCGAGCCGGAGACCGTCTTCACCCCGGTGGGGGTGGCCCCGTCCCTGCCCTCGACGGTCACCGCCACCTTCAACGACGGTTCGAAGGACAACGTCACCACGACGGTGAGCTGGGCGTCGATCCCCGCCTCCCGGTACGCCTCGGCCGGGACCTTCACCGTCACCGGCGCCGTGCCGGGCACCTCGCTCGCCGCCCAGGCGACCGTCACCGTGGGAGGCGCCGCCTCATCCGGCTAGGCCCCGGTGTCCCACCCTCCTCCCGGGCTCAGGCCCGGGAGGAGGACCGCAGGCACGCCCACCGTTCGAGACCTGACCCCTTACGGAGGTTCGCGCATGAGACGCTGGTGGATGGCGGCCGTTCCCGCCCTGATACTCGGCTTACTGATGTCTCCGGCCGACGCGGCGGTGGCCGCGCCCGGAGACGGCAACCTGGCGGTCAACGCGACCGCGACCGCCTCCTACACCTCTCCCTGGGAGAGCATCGCGGCGATCAAGGACGACATCGACCCCCCTCAGTCCAACGACACGGTCAACCCCCGCTGGGGCACCTGGCCGCAGACCGGTGCGCAGTGGGCCGAGCTGACCTGGGCGCAGCCGCAGGCACTGCGCTCGGCACAGGTGTACTTCTTCGACGACAACGGCGGGGTGCGCGTGCCCGCGTCGTGGCGGCTGCAGTACTGGAACGGGAGCGCCTACGCCGACGTCGCCGGCGCGAGCGGCTACCCGACGGCGGTCAACGCCTACAACAGGGTCGTCTTCACCGGTGTCACCACGACCAGGCTGCGCGTGCTGCTGCAGAGCGGCGCGGGCTCGGTCGGCCTGCTGGAGGTGAAGGTCTACGCCACCGAGTCACCCGGCGACGGAGGCGGCACCGGCTGGAGCCCGCCGGCCAACCTCGTCACCCCGCTCAACCAGGTCTGGCAGCACGTCGAGAGCACCTACAATCCCGGGCCCTCCGCCTTCCGCAACTACGGCTGGGACCAGGTCATGGTCAACGGCGGGAGCATCAACTACTGCGTGCGGTGGGACTCCTCGGCACCGGTCTCGGCCACCCTACGCGACCAGATCCACGCCTCGCTCGCCCGGCAGTTCAAGAAGTGGATGGACGTGATGGCCGGCCACAACGGCTGGCCGTACGCGAACGTCCCGGTCAAGGTGGTCGGCTGGGCCGTGCGCGACCGGGCCACCCTGCAGTGGAGCGACAACTCCGTGGACGTCTACGTCAACGACATCCGTGAGAACGCTCCCCAATGCGCCCAGCCCTGCGGCCGGTTCTTCAACCAGAACGGCCAGTATCCCAACTGTCCCGGCGGCCTCGCGCGCCACTACGACATGTCCTTGTGGCTCACCGCGGGCATGAGCGGCGGTGCGGGCGGGGACTGGGGCCAGCGCATCGGCAGCGAGTACTACGTGAGCAACCTCAACGCCGACAACATACACATACTGCTCCATGAGATAGGGCACAGCTTCGGCCTCGACGACTTCTACGACTGGACGCCCACCGGCGTCGGAGGCTTCCTCATGAAGGCGGGAAGCGCCGGTCAGATCACCGAGTTCGACAAGTGGATGTTCCGCGACTGGTGGCGCCATCTCAAGAGCCGTTACGGCCTGTGAGAGCTCTTCGGCCGGTGCCCCTCCCCGGGGCCCGGCCGTCCTCCCCGCCTAGCCCCGCCCGATGATCCGGTCGCCGAGCCTGGCGACGAGCTGCGCGCGTACGTGCGCCGGAAGGGCGCAGCCGTGCGCGACGAGCGTGTCGAGCGAGGGCAGGTCGAGGAGCACGGCCCAGTCCTGGACGTCCTCGCAGTAGGAGACGTCGAGGTGACGGAGACCTTTCAGCGCCTGGAGCGGGGCCAGCGACCGCACGGGCGTGTTCCTGATCGACAGGTGCTCCAGCGTGTGCAGGCCCTCGATGCCGTCCAGGCCGGTCAGCGGCGTGTGCTCCAGGTCCAGCCGGGTCAGCGAGGTGAGGGCGGAGATGTCCTCGGGGACGCGGTGCAGGCGGCTGCCGGACAGGTCGAGCTCCGTCACCCCGGCCGGTGCGGCGAGGGCCGAGAGCAGGAGCGCCGGCGGCGGGAGTATCACCGGCCGGGGCTGGGCGAGCACCGGTGACCGCCCGGCGGCGGCCTCCTGCAGGACACGCCAGCGGTCCACCGGCTCGCCCAGCCCACCGAGGCGGACGTAGCCCGAGGGCAGCCACGGCGCCAGCCGCTCGGCCACGATGTCGGCGCGGTCGCCGACGCCGACGACACCGGCCCGCAGCAGGCCGTAGTGCTCGTACGCGTGCTCGGCGGGCACGAACAGGTCCGCCACGATGTCCCCGCCCGCGACGAGGGAGCCGTCGTTGCCGGAACAGAAGATCACCCCCGCGGCGACGGTACCGAGCACCAGGTGGTCCGCCGCGCTGTGGATCGCGCGGGCCCGCAGGTCACCGGCCACCGCGAGATAGCTCTCCGAGACGTCGCCGTCGTCGAGGAGCCCCTCCACCACCAGCGAACCGATCACGATCAGCGGCGCCTTCACGTCCAGCCACCCGGGAACGTAGGTGTCGCCGAGCCAGATGGTGGCCCGCTGCACGGTCCACCCTGACTCGGTCCGCTCCGCGCCGTGGGGGAAGACCGAAGGCGCCTCGTCGGGAAACGCCAGTGACCACGCCTGAGCGAACAGCAGGCCGTAGACGGGAGGCATGATGTGGTGCGGCCACTCCCCGGCCTGAGCCGGTCGCCGTAGCCAGGATCCGATCGGATGCAGCTCTTCGGCGATGTCACCGAAATAGTCCAGGGCCTCCGCGCCGGCCCCGGCTCGCTGCCGGAGCACCGCCAGCGCGTCACCAAGACGCTCCGACGCCCCGGCGAAATGCTCTTCCGTCAAATCCATGTCACATACGGTACTCACCGCAACGAATGCCGTGCGCCGTTCGAGTGACGCTCCCGGATGCCGGGCGTGTCGGAGAAACCACCGGGCGCGACCGCCCGGCGACGAAGGGCAAAGTGGATCTTCGCTGGGACCTCGGGTACCGTGCCCGGGGCCCGGAGAACTCCGGTGCGCCCCGCGAACACGAATCATTGTGACATCGGAAGGATGAACCGACATATGGACACCGGCAATCACCGGACCCTGCGGTTGCTCGTCACCGGAGGCGGAACCGGTGGCCACACCTACCCCGCGCTGACCACGGTCGCGGCCCTGCGCGACCACGCCGGCGCGCGGGGGCTCGGCCTGGACGTGCTCTGGGTCGGTACGGCGACCGGCCTGGAGGCCCGCATCGCGGCGGAGCACGGCATCCCGTTCCGGGCCATCAAGGCCGGCAAGCTCAGGCGCTCGCCCAACCCGCGTGAGCTGCTCACCAACCTCGTGGACATGTTCCGGATCCCCGTCGGCGTGCTCCAGGCGTTCGGCATCGCCGCCCGCTACCGCCCCGACGTGGTGCTGTCGACCGGCGGGTACGTCTGCGTGCCGCTGGGCGTCGCCTCCCGGGTGCTGGGCCGCCCGCTGGTCATGCACGAGCAGATCACCTCGCTGGGTCTGGCCAACCGCATCCTGTCGCGCTTCGCCCGGCGGATCGCGCTGACCCACCCCTCCTCGATCGAGCACCTGCCCGCCGGGGTGCGCGACCGGGCCGTGGTCACCGGCAACCCGGTCCGCCCCCATCTGCTGCGCGGCAACGTCGACGCCGGACGGCGCCACTTCGGGCTCTCGCCCGACCTGCCGGTGGTCTACGTGACCGGCGGCGCGCAGGGCAGCCGTCAGATCAACACCATGGTCGAGGCGATCCTGCCCGAACTGCTCGCCAGGGCGCAGGTGCTCCACCAGTGCGGCCCCGACTGGATCGGCCAGCTCACCCGTACCGCCGAGGGGCTTCCCGAGCGGCTGCGCGATCGTTACCACCCTGTGCCGTACGTCGGCGCGGAGCTGGCCGACGTGTTCGCCGCGGCCGACGTCGTGGTCTCCCGCAGCGGCGCGGGCACCGTCGCCGAGCTGACCGCCGTGGGCAAGGCCTCCGTCCTCATCCCCCTGGTGCCCTCCGCCGCCGACGAGCAGCGTCAGAACGCCCGTTACCTCGCCGAGGCGGGTGCCGCCCGGGCGCTGCTGGAGAACGGTCCCACCGCCGAGGCGCTGCTGGCCGAGCTGGACGCGCTCCTGCGGGATCCGGGCGCTCGTGCCGCCATGGCCGGCGCCGCGGGCTCCCTCGGCCGTGTCGACGCCGCCGACGCGCTGGCCCTGGTGCTCCTGGAGGAGGCGAGGGTGGCCGGCAAGGCAGGCTGAACCGGATGGGCCCGTCGGCGAAGAACCTCGAAGAACCTCGGAGCCCGTCCATGAGGCGCGCCGAGCACGCGGGGCCGGAGGGGGGCCGGCCGTGAGGCGGGCGCCTGGGATGAGATGAGGGCGGATCGGCGGCGGTGACGGATCGGCTGGTCGCCGAGCCGGCGCCGCCGCGGGACGGGTTCGCCGTCATCGGGGATCCATGCCCTTGTGTGGGGGCGGGAGGGGCGGTCATCGGGCTCTGATTGTTAGCGCTATCAGCTGGGGCGTCAAGAGTATCCGGCATCACGATTCGGGAAGAAACTCCGTTTGGAAAGGGAAATCCAGCTCGCTGGGCAGAGCGGAGAAAAGGTGCCTTCCTCGGTATTGACAGGCTCGGTGTTATCGCAAACACTCTGGTAACCCCAGCGAAACATGGCGAGGACCCCATGACACCGAGCTCCGACGAGGGCAGGGCACGGACCAGACCGGCGGTGCTCGACGACGTCGCCGAGCTCGCCGGGGTCTCCGCCATGACCGTGTCGCGAGCGCTGAACGCGCCCGACAGGGTGCGCCCCGAGACCCGGGCGCGCGTCATGGCGGCGGTGAACAAGCTCGGCTACCGGCCCAACCCGGCCGCGCGCCAGCTCGTCACGGGCCGATCGGGTGTGCTCGGCGTGGTCAGCTTCGACACCACCCTGTACGGGCCCGCCTCCACGCTCTACGCGATCGAGCAGGCGGCCAGGCAGAACGACTACGTGGTCAACATCGCCAGCCTCGGCGCGCTGAATCGCAGGTCGATCGGTGAGGGGGTCGAGCGGCTGCGCGCGCAGTCGGTCGACGGCATCGTCATCGTCGCCCCCCACGAGTCGGCCGCCGACGGCCTGCGCCACCTCTCACCCGGTCTCCCGGTGGTCGCGGTGGACGCCGGGGAGGACATCCCGGTCCCCGTCGTCATGGTCGACCAGCGCGGTGGCGCCGTACGGGCGACGCGACATCTGCTGAGCCTCGGCCACGAGACGGTCTGGCACCTGTCCGGCCCTCCCAACTGGATCGACGCCAGGGGACGGGTCGAGGGGTGGCGGTCCGTCCTGGAGGCCGAGGGGCGGCCGGTGCCCGAGGCGGCGGCCGGTGACTGGAGCGCCTACTCCGGCTACCGGCTCGGCAAGCGGCTGGCCGGCGATCCGTCGGTCACGGCGGTCTTCGTGGCCAACGACCAGATGACCCTGGGGGTGCTGCGGGCCCTGCGCGAGGCCGGCCGGCGCGTCCCCGAGGACGTGAGCGTGGTGGGCTTCGACGACGTGCCCGAGGCCGCCTACTTCTGGCCGCCGCTGACGACGGTCAGGCAGAACTTCGGCGAGGTCGGCCGGCACGCTTTCCGGCTGTTGCTCGACCGTATCCAGGGCACCGAGCAAGAAGGCCCGCGCATCGTGGAACCCGAACTGGTGGTCAGGGAGAGCAGCGGTCCCGCCCCCCACTGAAAGAGAGAAACCATGTTCAAGAAAGTGCCCGCGGCGCTGGCCGCCGGGCTTCTGACCCTCGTGCTCACCGCCTGCGGCGGTGGCGACGCCGGGACCGGTGGCGGATCCGACCGGATCACGCTCGGCTTCTCGCAGGTCGGCGCGGAGAGCGGCTGGCGGACCGCGAACACCAAGTCCGTCCAGGAGGCGGCCAAGGAGGCCGGCATCGACCTGAAGTTCTCCGACGCCCAGCAGAAACAGGAGAACCAGATCAAGGCCATCCGCTCGTTCATCCAGCAGAAGGTCGACGCGATCGCCTTCTCGCCGGTGGTCGAGTCGGGCTGGGACACCGTGCTGAAGGAGGTCAAGGACGCCGGCATCCCGGTCATCCTGACCGACAGGGCCGTCGACTCCGCCGACACCTCGCTCTACCGGACCTTCATCGGCTCCGACTTCGTCATCGAGGGCCAGAAGTCCGGCGAGTGGCTGGTCAAGGAGTACGAGGGCGAGTCGGGCCCGGTCAACATCGTCGAACTTCAGGGCACCACGGGCTCCGCGCCCGCCAACGACAGGAAGAAGGGCTTCGGGGAGGCCATCGCGGCCGACCCCAAGTTCAAGATCATCGCTTCGCAGACCGGTGACTTCACCCGCGCCAAGGGCAAGGAGGTCATGGAGGCCTTCCTCAAGGCGCACAAGGACATCGACGTCCTGTTCGCGCACAACGACGACATGGGTCTGGGGGCGATCGAGGCGATCGAGGGCGCGGGACTCAAGCCGGGCACCGACATTAAGATCATTACCATCGACGCGGTCAGGGACGGCATGCAGGCCCTGGCCGACGGGAAGATCAACTTCATCGCGGAGTGCAGCCCGCTGCTCGGCCCGCAACTGATGGACCTGGTCAAGAAGGCGGTCAAGGGCGAGCAGATCCCGCAGCGGGTCCTCACCGAGGAGACCACCTTCACCCCCGAGCAGGCCAAGACGGCCCTGCCCGATCGCAAGTACTAGCCGTGCCGGCGGCGAGGTCCCCCGGGGCCTCGCCGGTGGCCGGGGAGCGCCGACGCCGGGGATCCGGGCGTCGGCGCTCCGATCGCCCGGGGACGACGGCGCGCGACACGGTCGCGTGCCCGGAGAGTCCGCCGGGCGGTGGGGACGGCCCGGAGCGGGGCGGGAGTTAAATCAGAAGCGGGCGAAGGCCCGTCGCCGGTACGCTCCCTCGGCATCTCCAGGCCGTCACCGACCAGGCCCCGCGGGGCCGGAAAAGAAGAGCCGTAGTTGACCAGAATCGCGGTAACCGGTGTAACCGGAAATCTAGGACGCCTCGTCGTTGAGGATCTGCTCGCCAAGGTCCCTTCCGGTGACCTCGTCGCCCTCGCCCGCACCCCGGAGAAGGCGGCCGACCTGCCGGGCCGCGGTGTCGAGGTGCGCCGGGGAGACCACGACGACGCCGTCTCCCTCGACGCCGCCCTCGAGGGGATCGAGATCCTGTTCCTGGTGTCCGGCCCGGACATGACGCCCGGGGTCCGCCTGCGGCAGCACCGCACCGTCATCGACCGCGCCGTCCGGGCGGGAGTGCGCCGGATCGTCTACACCGGTGCTGCCGGCGCGGAGAACGACCCTGTGGTCGGCGGCCCGGCCGCCGACCACACGGCCACGGAAAAGGCGCTTCACGAGTCGGGGACGGCCTACACCGTGCTGCGCAACGCGCTCTACTCCGAGGCGTTCCTGGGCACCGCGCTGGCCCAGGCGAGGCAGACCGGCGAGATCACCTCCTCCACCGGCGGCCGGCCGCTCAACACCGCGCGGCTCCGCGACCTGGCGCTGGCGGCGAGCGCCGCCCTGACCGGCGCCGGGCACGAGAACGCCACCTACGAGCTGTACGGCCCGCTCTGGACCTATCCGGAGCTTGCCGCGGCCCTCGCACGCGTCCTGGGCGGCCCCGTCGGCTATCGGGAGGTCACCGACGCGGAGGCCGGCTGGCTGGGAAGCCTGTTCCCCGCGGTGCGCGCGGGCGCCCTGGCGACGACCGGCCCCGATCTCGCGCGCCTGCTCGGCCGGCCGGCCGCCGGCCTGGAGGAGACGGCCGCCGCCCTCGCCGCGCGCATGGGCGGCTGAGCTCCGGCGGCCGGTCAGGTCAGATAGTCGCGCAGGGCCCGCGAGCGCGAGGGGTGGCGCAGCTTCGTCATGGTCTTGGACTCGATCTGCCGGATGCGCTCGCGGGTCACCCCGTAGGCTCGGCCGATCTCCTCCAGGGTCTTCGGCCGCCCGTCGCCAAGCCCGAACCGCATCGCCACCACCCCGGCCTCACGCTCAGACAGCGCCTCCAGGATCGTGTGCAACTGCTCCTGGAGCAGCGCGGAGGCCACCGCGTCCTCGGGGGTGATCGCCTCGGAGTCCTCGATGAGGTCGCCGAACTCGCTGTCGCCCTCGGTGCCCAGCGGGCTGTGCAGGGAGATCGGCTCCCGACCGTACCCCTGGACCTCGACGACCCGCTCCGGGGTCATCTCCAGCTCCACGGCCAGTTCCTCGGGGGTGGGCTCGCGGCCCAGGTCCGTCGTCATCTGCCGGTGCACGCGCGCCAGCTTGTTGATCACCTCGACCATGTGCACGGGGATGCGGATGGTGCGGGCCTGGTCGGCGAGCGCCCTGGTGATCGCCTGCTTGATCCACCAGGTGGCGTACGTGGAGAACTTGAACCCCTTGGTGTAGTCGAACTTCTCCACGGCGCGGATCAAGCCCAGATTGCCCTCCTGGATCAGGTCCAGGAACAGCATGCCCCGGCCGGTGTGGCGCTTGGCCAGTGACACCACCAGGCGCAGGTTCGCCTCCAGCAGATGGTTCTTGGCCCGGTGGCCGTCCTCGGCGAGCCATTCGAGCTCCGCGCGCACGTCGGGCTGGAGTAGATCGCTGTCGTTGAGCCGCTCGGCGGCGAACAGGCCCGCCTCGATGCGCCTGGCGAGCTCGACCTCCTGCTCGGCGTTGAGCAGGGGAATCCTGCCGATCTGCTTGAGATAGTCCTTGACCGGGTCGGTGCTCGCTCCGACACTCGCCTCCAGGGCGGCGGGCATCTCGTCGTCGTCGGTCAGGACGAGTTCGTCTTCCTCAACGGTGCCTTCCACGGTGGCGGCTTCCATGGCGTTCACACCTTCCCCGGGTCTGGTCAGATACAACAACCCGTGCAGTTCAAGGTACGTCCCGCGAAGGTGTGCTGCGGCGCCTGGCTCGCCGTCGTGTCCTTCGCTGGGAGCGGAGAGCTTCCGCCGCCGGGGCTCTCGTGCTGGAAGGTGCCGGCGCCGAGCGGGCGGCCGGGCCTCCTCCCCGGGCGGGGAGGCGGCCCGGCCGCCCTTCGGTGACGCTGCGGGCGTCGCGATGGCGGTCGGATGTACGGGGCGGGGCGGGACCTCGGGGATCAGGCTGGGAAGTCGCTCGGGGAGACGCCGCGGGTAGGGGCGTTACCTCCCCTGGTGGGAGTGAGGGTGAGGGTCCAGATGGTCGAACTGGTGGAGGTCGTGACGAACCTCAGCCGCTTGTCGAAACGCCGGTAGGCGGGGTTGCGGGTGAACCTGCCGCTGGAGGTGCTGAACCTGTGGCCGGAGGTGTAGAAGATGGTGTAGGTGCCGTCCCTGACCACCCTGACGGTGGCGGTGGACCGTGCGCGGACGTAGACGCTGAGCGCCTTGGACCTGCCGCGGACCAGGGTGATGACGGCGTCCGTCCGGTTGCCGTTCTTGACCTTCAGGGTGCCCTGCCCGCGGCTGTAGCGGGAGTAGAGGATCTTTCCGTTGCCCGGCCGTGCCGCCGCCGCGGCGGAGATCGTGACGGTCTCCGCGGTCGAGGCGGCCGCGGGGGTGGCGGCGATGGAGCCGGTCAGCAGAGCGGACGCGAGGATCGCTCCCGCGAGGGGGCGTAGTTTGACCATTGCGTAAATATGACCAATCTGCGGTGGCAGGTCAAAGTTATTTGTGTCTTCAGTGGATTTTCAGTTGTTCTGCGAAGATATTGGAACCTGCGGCGAGGCCGATTCCGTACCGGCCGGCGCGGGAGGGTAAACGGTCAGGTCATCTGGCCGTGTACCAGAGGACGACCTTCTCCAGCTCCGTGGCGGGGCCGTCCGCGAGAACGCGCACGATCTCACCGCGCAGGTCCAGCATGACGATCTTCGTGGTCCTCCCGGGCATGGTGGCGAGGAAGTGGCGGTCGCCCAGCCAGCCGCCGAACCTCACTCCGTTCCGGATGGGGACGGCCGCCCTGCGCGCCGCCGTGGCGGCGTCCCACAGGCACACGTCGCGGGATTCGCCGGGGCAGCGGGTCGTGAAGACCGTTCCGAGGGAGGTGGTCCTGACGTCGTCCCTCGTCAGCTCGCCGACCTTCGGGACCGTCCGCAGCACCGTGCCGTCCAGGCGATGGAAGAGGACCGACCCGCCCGGCCCGGCGTGCACGACCGAGGCCGAGTCCGGGCCCCAGACGTACTCGGAGTCGAGACCGTCGCCCGGCACCAGGGAGACACGGGCCGTGCGCGAGGCCACGTCCACGATCACGAAGCCCCTGGATCGCTGTTCCTCCAGACCTTCGTAGATCGTCAGCAGGATTCTCGTCCCGTTTCCGTCCCAGTGCGGGTTGAGGGTCTTCAGCGGCGTGTCGACGGTTCTGATCTGGACGTCCTGCCCTCCCGCCGGGTCCACGACCCGGATCAGGTCGAATTCCCCGGTCAGGAATTTGTTGTCCGGGTTGACGGCGACGTGTGCCCCGCCCGGGGCGAGCACGGCGGTCGCGAACGTCCCGAGGAACGTGAAGTCCGCGCCGTTCCCCCGCCGGAGGTAGGCGGTGGTGTTCTTGCGTGAGTCCTGGTAGCTCGTGACCCGCTCCGTGTCCGAGGGGTTCTCCCGGAGGGTGATCGTCGTTCCCGGAATCCGCAGGCCGGTCGTCGAGGTGGCGGCCATCGGCCCGGTCGCGGGCCTGGTGGGTGTGATGGAGATGTCCGGCCGCGGCTCACGCCGCGAGGCGGTCTCCGTGGCTCCGTCCCCCCTCGTCAGGTGGACCGCGACACCCGCGGTGAGCGCCAGCGCGGCGAGAGCCGCGGCCACCAGGCGCACCGGTCGCCGCCGCGCCGGTGGGGTGGCGGCCCGCGCACGGCCCTCGCCGAGCACGTCGTCACCTATCTCGCGGGGCTGCGACTCCACCCGGTGGCCCAGCAACCGCAGCAGTGCCTGCGTGGCCGTCGGCCGCGCCTGCGGATTCTTGGCCAGGCACTCGCCCACCAGCTCGCGCAGCCCGTCGTCCAGAGAGCCGAGCCTGGGCTCGGCGGTCAGGATCCGGTGGATCACCGCGGGCAGCGCGTCACTCCCGAAGGGCGGTTCCCCCGTCGCCGCGCACACCATGGTCGACGCCCATGCGAACAGATCGGCCGGCGGCCCCGAGTCGCGCCCGTCGAACTGCTCCGGCGCCATGTACGGCGGGGTGCCGACGAGGTGGTCGGAGAGCGTCGCCTTGGCGTCCAGTGCGCGGGAGATGCCGAAGTCGATCACCCGGGGGCCGTCGCGGGCGAACAGCACGTTGGCGGGCTTGAAATCGCGGTGCACGACGCCGGCCCGGTGGATGGCGGCCAGCGCGGTGAGGGTCCCGATCGCCAGCCTGCGCAGCTCGGCACCGCGCAGCGGGCCACGCTCGCCGATGACCCGGGCGAGGCTGGGGCCGTCGACGTACTCGCTGACGATGTACGGCGTGCCGGAGACCTCGCCGTGCTCCAGCAGCTGCGCGGTGCAGAAGGCCTTCACCCTGCGGGCCAGTTCGATCTCCCGGTTGAAGCGCGCCAGGGTCTGGTCGGTGGCGTTGCTCCGGCCGAGCACCTTCACCGCGACCCGCGCCCCCGCCGGCGACCCGGCCAGATACACCGTCCCCTGTCCGCCGTGGCCGAGCCGGCCGATGATCCGGTACGGCCCGACCTCGGCGGGATCGCCGGGAACCGGTGGGGTGACCCCGGTCACCGGGTCGCCGCGGTGAAGCTCAGAAAGGCGGTGTTGTTCTTTTCAAGGTCGGCGAGCACCCGGACGACCTTGCCGTAGAAGTCGATCACCTCGATCCTGGCGCCCTTCTTGGCGGGGTTCTGCACGATCAGGTGCTGGTTGTTGAACCAGCCCAGGCTCTGCGTCTTCCCGCCGACGGCGATCGTGTACCGCCGGTTGCCGCTCACCGTGTCCCACACGCACAGGGAATTCCCCTTGGGGCACCCGGTGAAGAAGAGCGCCCCCGAGGGGGAGAACCAGTTGGCGCCGCGCGGCCGGCCGACCCAGTGCATCGTCCTGGTGACCCGCCCGTCCGGTCCGTAGAAGTCGACCCCGTGGCTCTTGCCGTCGAAGTATCCCCGCGTGACCGAACCGTCCGGGGCGAAGGTGAAGAGCAGCGTGTCGGCGCCGACGGACTCGGTGAGCACGTGGGTGGCCTTGCGCGCCGCCACGTCCACCACCACGAACCCGTCGGACCGGCGCTTTTCCGGTTCCCGCACCGACAACAGGACCTTCGAGCCGTCCGCGGACCACACTGGGAGGACACCCTCCAGCGGTCGTTCGACGGTCGGCACGGTGAACTGGCTGCCGTCCCTCAGGTCGAAGATCCTCAGGTGGTCGAAGGAGGAGTCGGCGAACTTCGCGAACGGGTTCAGCGCCACCAGGTCGCCCCGCGGTGACAGTACCGACTGCAGGAAGGTGCCCACCTGCCTGAAGGTGTCCTTCCCCTTCTCCCTGGCGAACGAGCCGAAGGGCTGGGCGGCGCTCAGGTAGGCGCCCAGCCTGACCGTGTCCTTCGGATGCTCGTGCAGGACGATGCCCGTCCCGGGCAGCTCGATGTCCCTGGTGGCCTTCTCCACCTTTTCCCACGCCGCCTCGGTGACCTCCGGGCTGACCTGGGGCTGGGGGGTGAAGGGCGGGGCGAGCGAGCCCTGCGCGGTACTCCGGGTGGGGGCCGGCCCGTCCGGGGGCGGCCCGCCCGACACCGCCAGGTAGACCGCGCCGCCGGAGAGCAGGGCGACGGCCAGCGCGCCCGCGACCAGCGGCAGCGGGCGGGGGCGCCGTACCGGACCGATGGAGGGGGTGCCGGGCGTGGGGGAGCCGGGGGTATCAGGTCGGATGTCAGGAACTCGCCGACCAGCCGGAGCAGGGCGTCGCTCGCGCCAGGCCGCCGCGCGGGGTCCTTGGCGAGGCAGGCTGTGATCGGCCCGCGCAGGTCGTCGGGGAGCGCGCCGAGGTCGGGCTCGTCGTTGACGATGCGGTTGACCGTGCCGGCCATCGTCCCGGCATCGAAGGGGGAGCGGCCGGAAGCGGCGAAGACCATGGTCGCCCCCCAGGAGAACAGGTCCGCGGCGGGCCCGGGGGAGGTGCCCGTGAGTCTCTCCGGCGCGCTGTAGGCGGGGATGTCGACCTTGCGGGTCGTGGTGGACGCGGTCGCCTCCAGCGCCCGCGCCATGCCGAGGTCGATCACCCGTGGCCCGTCGGGACCGAACACCACGCTGCCGGGACGCAGATCGCCGTGGACCGTCCCCGACTGGTGCAGCGCGGCCAGGGCGGTCATCGTCCCGACGGCCAGCCTGTGCAGCGCGACCGCGCCGAGAACGCCCTCGGAGGTCACCACCTCCTGAAGCGTCGGGCCGTCGACGTACTCGCTGACGATGTACGGCCTGTCGCCGTCCACCCCGCTGTCCAGCACCTGCGCGGTGCAGAAGGCGGGCATCTCCCGCAGCGGCTCCATCGCCTCCCGGAACCGCTCGCGGTCCACGTCGGCGGGCAGCAGCCGCACGACCACCCGGTCTCCCGAGGGGGTCGTGGCAAGGTAGACGTCCTCTCCCAGCCGCCCCGTCACCCGGTACTCGTCCACACGCTCGGGGTCCCCCGGCTGGATGGGGCCGACGTCAGGCATGGTCTGGCTTCCTCTCCGGGGCGGCTACCTTGAGATCACTGATTATGAGGATTCAATAGTACGAAGTGGAAAGCCCGTAATAAGAGGTCAGATCTTCTCCGGATGCCTTTCCCGTACATCCGGTCGCTCGGCCATATCGTGCCTATATATCGCCTTTTTGATGTTACTCACCGCAATATCGCCCTGAAGGGGATATTTATTGGCGTAGGACCTATCGGGGGATTATTCGCTCGGGCGTAGCATTTTCGGTCATGGTCCGGCTTTCCAGGTGGCCGGCGCGCCGCTGTGGGCCGACCGCACGGAGCGGGCCGGCCGTGCGAGGCCGGTGGGCAGGAGTTCGCCGGCTTCCGTGGCCCTGACGGCTCGCGGGCGCGGCACGGATCCGACGCCGGCAACGGGGTGGAGCGGCGATCACCTCCCCGGTCAGGGGGCCGAGACCGTCAGGACGGCGGCGCCCTCGACCCGGTCGGCGGCCAGGTCGGCCAGGGCCCGGTCGGCCTCGGCCAGGGGGTAGGGCACCGTGGTCACCCGGGGCGGGTGGACCATGGCGAGCTCCAGGTAGGCCCGGCCGTCGGCCCGGGTGTTGGCGGTGACGCTGCGCAGGGTGCGCTCCTGGAACAGGTGGCGCTGGTAGGTCAGCGGCGGGATGTCGCTGAGATGGATGCCCGCCACCGCGAGGGTGCCGCCCCGGTCCAGCGCGGCCAGCGCGACCGGTACCAGCTCGCCCACCGGGGCGAACAGGATCGCCGAGTCCAGCGGCTCGGGCGGGGCGTCCGCGGCGTCGCCCGCCGAGGCCGCGCCCAGCGTCATGGCCAGTTCCCTGGCTCTGGCCGAACGGGTCAGCACGTGTACCGTCGCGCCCTGGGCGATGGCGATCTGCGCGGTCAGATGCGCCGAGGCGCCGAAGCCGTAGATGCCCAGGCGCCCGCCGGGAGGAAGGTCGCTGCGGAGCAGCGCGCGGTAGCCGATGATCCCGGCGCACAGCAGCGGTGCCAGCTTCTCCGCCGGCGTCTCCGGCGGCAGCGGGTAGGCGAAGTCCTCGGGAACGGTCAGGTATTCGGCATAGCCGCCGTCGGCGTCCCAGCCGGTGTAGGTCGAGCGAGGACAGAGGTTCTCCGAGCCACGCAGGCAGTAGCGGCAGTGACCGCAGGTCGAGCGGAGCCAGGCCGCGCCCACCCGGGCGCCCGGCGACAGCCGTCCGGCGCCGGGACCGGCGGCCACCACCCGGCCCACGGCCTCGTGGCCGGGGGTGGTCCTCGGACGGCGTGGCCGCAGGTCGCCCTCGGCGAGATGCAGGTCGGTACGGCAGACCGCGCAGACCTCGACACGGACCAGCACCTCGCCGGGCCCGGGGGAGGGGACCGGGACGCGGACCTGACGCAGGGGGCGCGAGAGGATCGGCCCCGGGTGGGTGACGACCCAGGCGTCCATCTCCGCGGGGATCACAGGCCGTGCCGGATGCGCCGGCCGCTGACCTCGGTGGCGGTGATCCTCACGTACAGCTCCCGCTCGCCTCCCGCCCACGGCCGGACGCCCAGCGCCGCCAGGGCGGCCCGGTCCTTCTCGGAGGAGACGTGCTGGATCCCGCCGCGCACCAGCACGCTCCAGCCCTCGTGGCAGGCGTCGTCGATCCGGTCGACCTCGAAGGCGACCTTGCACTCGACCCCCCGGATCCCGGTGCGCAGGGAGGCGTCGAGCGGACCGCCGAAGGCGGTGCGGAAGATCACCGAATCGCCGTGCAGGGCGTAGTTGACCGGAAGGATCACCGGACCGTCGGCCTCCTCGAAGGCGATCCTGCCCACCCCTCCGGGGGTGATGAGCCGCAGGCACTCGTCCCGGTCGAGCTTCTCCAGCACGGGGTGACCCGTTGCCGGGCCGTGACCGGGCGGCAGGTCGGTGTACTTGCCGAGCAGTTCCTCGGGCCTGGTGTCCAGGGCGGTGGCCACCCGGTTCACGGTGCCGGTGTTCGGTGAGGCCGCGGACTCCTCCAGGTAGGCGAGATAACCGGGATCGATTCCGGCCCGCCTCGCCAACTCCTCCCGGCTGAAGCCGAGATCCTCGCGTCGTCTGGCGATCCGGCGGCCAAGGTCGCCCGGCGCCGATCTGCGTCCGGTCATGGGTTTCTCCCACCGAGAAGATCGATGTCGCTGCGAGTCCGGGGCTCCTCCGGCTCCGCGTTCCTCGATCGGCATCACCTGAGGCTTCCCCCGCGGCCACACGCCCCTAACCCGCCACCTCACCTGCGGAGACCTCGCCGCCGTCCGTGATCTTCCATGGCGAGGGCCATAAGTCCCGGACGCGGGGGCGAGGGGGCGGGACCAAGGTCCCTCCGATCAGGGCCCGGCGGCCCTATGTGGCAAACCCCCCTAATCGGAATCCTTGCGGAGATATCACTCGTGAGACGGAGCATCGATGGACGTCTTGGACCTGTCGCGCTGGCAGTTCGGGATTACGACGGTCTACCACTTCCTGTTCGTGCCGCTGACGATCGGTCTGTCGGTACTCGTCGCAGGATTCCAGACCGCCTGGCACCGTACAGGCAATCCCACCTACCTGCGGATGACGAAGTTCTGGGGACGTCTGTTCCTGATCAACTTCGCGATGGGGGTGGTCACCGGCATCGTGCAGGAATTCCAGTTCGGGATGAACTGGAGTGACTACTCCCGCTTCGTCGGTGACGTGTTCGGCGCGCCGCTGGCGATGGAGGGACTGATGGCCTTCTTCCTGGAGTCCACCTTCCTCGGACTATGGATCTTCGGTTGGGAGCGGCTGTCGCCCAGGGTCCACCTGGCCACGATCTGGATCGCCGCGATCGGCACCAACCTGTCGGCCTATTTCATCCTCGCCGCCAACTCCTGGATGCAGCACCCGGTCGGCTACCGCCTCAACCCCGAGACCGGCCGCGCGGAGCTCACCGACATCTGGGCGGTGCTCACCAACTCCACCACCCTGGTCACCTTCCCGCACGTGCTGTTCGGCGCGTTCGTCGCCGCCGGAACGTTCGTCGCCGGAGTGAGCGCCTGGCAGCTGCTCAGGAAGAGGCACGTGGAGCTCTTCCGCGTCTCGGCGCGGGTGGCCATGGCCGTCACCCTGGTCGCCGCGATCGGGGTGTCCTTCTCCGGGCACTGGCAGGCGCAGATCATGACCGAGCAGCAGCCGATGAAGATGGCCGCCGCCGAGGCGCTGTGGGAGGACGAGACCTCCGCCGGCTTCTCGATATTCGCCGTCGGCGATGTCGAGAACGGGCGCAACCACATCAACCTGCAGATCCCCTACGGTCTCAGCCTGCTGTCCACCAACACGCTGGACGGCGAGGTGGAGGGCATCAACGACATCCAGGCCCGCTACGAGAGCATCTACGGCCCCGGCGACTACCGGCCGGTGGTCGGCCTGGCCTACTGGTCCTTCCGGTTGATGATCGGCTTCGGCATGCTGGCCGCGCTCCTGGCCCTGGCCGGGCTCTGGTTCACCCGCCGCGGCCGGCTCCCCGCCGGCGCCTGGTTCCACCGGATCGCCATCGCCGGCATCGCGCTGCCCTTCCTGGCCAACTCGCTGGGGTGGATCTTCACCGAGATGGGCCGCCAGCCCTGGACCGTCTTCGGGCTGATGCGTACCGCGGCCGCCGTCTCACCGGGCGTCGACGTCACCGAGGTCGCGATCACCCTGGTCGGCTTCACCCTTCTCTACGCGGTGCTCGCGGCGATCGAGGTCCGGCTGCTCCTCAAGTTCATCCGCCTCGGCCCCGAGGACGAGACCGAGAAGCCTTCCGAAGACACCGCCCCCGCGCTCTCCTACTGAGGCACCGACCAAGGAACCCCCATGGAACTCACCACCGTCTGGTTCGTGCTCATCGCCGTGCTGTGGACCGGCTACTTCGTCCTGGAGGGATTCGACTTCGGCGTCGGCATCCTGCTGCCGTTGCTGGGCAGGGACGAGGCCGACCGCAGGACCGTCCTGGCCACCATCGGGCCGGTCTGGGACGGCAACGAGGTCTGGCTGCTGGTCGCCGGAGGAGCCACGTTCGCCGCCTTCCCCGAGTGGTACGCGACCCTGTTCAGCGGGTTCTACCTGCCGCTGTTCCTCATCCTCGTCGCGCTCATCCTGCGTGGCGTGGCCATCGAGTACCGAAACAAGAGCGAAAGCTCCCGAGGCTGGGACCGCACGCTGTTCATCGGATCGCTGCTCCCCGCCTTCCTGTGGGGCGTGGCCTTCGCCAACATCGTCCGGGGCGTCCCGCTGGACGCCGACCACGAGTACACCGGGACGCTGCTCACCCTGCTCAACCCGTACGCGCTGCTGGGTGGCCTGGCCACGCTCTCGCTGTTCGTGCTGCACGGCGCGCTCTTCCTGACCCTGCGCACCGACGGCGACCTGCGCGCCCGCTCGGCCGTCATGGCGAAGAGGCTCGCCGTGGTCACCCTGGTCGTGGGCGGAGCCTTTCTGGCCGCCACCCAGCTCAGCGGCGGCAGGCCCGCCACCTGGGCGAGCGCCGCGCTGGCCGCCGCCGGGATCGCGGGCGCGCTGCTCGCCACCCTGCGCGGTCGCGACGGCTGGGCCTTCACCGCCAACGCGGTGGCCGTCGTCGCCATCACGGTCACCCTCTTCGGTAACCTCTGGCCCGACGTGATGCCCGCACTGGACCCGGCCAACAGCCTGAACGTCGACAACGCCGCATCCAGCCCGTACACGCTCACGGTGATGACGTGGGTCGCCGTCGTCTTCACCCCGCTCGTCCTCGCCTACCAGGGCTGGACCTACTGGGTCTTCCGCCGCCGTCTGACCCGCACCGACCACGGCGGCGCCCACGTGGTCTAGCGTCTACGACGACCGTTCTCCAAGGGGGCTCGATGCGGTTGGCGTTCAGCACGCTCGGCATGCCGGGGCAGGGTCTCGCGCGGGCCGTCGAGACGGCCGTGGCGTACGGGTGCGCCGGGCTCGAACTCCGCCTCCACCCCGATACCGGGGTCCACGCCGGGCTCTCCCCGGCGCGGCGGGCGGAGGTACGCGCGGCCGTCGGGGCGGCCCGGCTGGAGATCTCCGCCCTCGCGGGATACGTCGGGATCGCCGTGACCGGCCCGGACGAGCCCGTGGTACGGGAACTCCGCGAGGACCTGGTCCTCGCCGCGGACCTGGGCGCTCCCGCCGTGCGGGTCTTTCCCGGCGGGCAGGACCTCGAGGCGGGGGCGCGGCGGCTGCGCGCGGTCGCGGACCTGTGCGCCGAGTCCGGGGTGCGGGTGCTGGTGGAGACCCACGACGCCATGCCGACCGGTGCCGCGGTCGGACGGCTGCTGGATGCCGCGAGTGTGCCCGAGACCGCGGGCGCGCTGTGGGACGTGCTGCACCCGTGGCGCCACGGCGAGGCGCCCGCCGGCACCCTGGCGGCGCTGGGTGATCACCTCGCGTACGTGCAGATCAAGGACGCGGTCTCGGCGGAAGACACCACTCCGGTGCCGTTGTGGGCGGGAGGGGTTCCCCTCGACGGGTGCGGTGATCTGCTGCGCGGCTTCGGCGGCTGGGTCTGTCTGGAATGGGAACGCGCCTGGTACCCGCAGGTGGCGCCGGTGGAGGAGATCCTTCCCGGCGCCCGCGAGTGGGTGGCGCGCTTCTCGGCCTGACCTCAGCCCCGATGCCACGAGGACGGTCGCGCCGGATGGAGGACGGCGTTGATACCGAGCGCCGCCGCGGCGCGGACGTTGACCGCCCGGTCGTCGAGGAAGGTGACGTCACCGGGGGCGGCGTCGAGCCGGCGCAGGACCTGCTCGAAGACGGCGGCATCCGGCTTGGAGAGGGCCAGCCGGCAGCTGTAGAAGCGATGGGTGAACGCCGCGGACCACGGCGCGTCGTCGATGGCCGCCGCCAGCGACTCGGGGGCGTTGGACAGCAGGACGAGCCTGTGGCGCCCGGCGAACCCCTCGATCGCGCGCAGGGTATCGGGGTCGAGGTGGGACCAGCTCGCGGTGTCCGCCGCGTCGAGCCTGGCCACGAGGGGATCGCCGTCGTCGAGCGTCCGGCCGAGGACCTCGCTCCAGTACGCGTGGGGGGCCTGGCCGAGGTCGTAGGCGTCGCGGTGCCGCCAGTAGCGGTCACGGAAGGTCGCGAGGTCCTGGCCGGCGAGCTCCGCCATGGCCGCTATCTCGCCGGCGGGCTGTGGCCTGGAGATGACCTCGCCGTAGTCAAGCAGCATCCATGTGGTCACGGGCTCTCCTCGTTGTGGGCCGGCACCGGCGTGCCCGGCACCTCTCCAGCCTGCCCGGTGCGCCGGGGCGGAGAGGCACTTCCGGGCCGGAAGTCCCGGATTTCTCGGGCGGTCGCGGTTCGGCGCCTCAGCCGGTGACGATCGTCAGGTCGGCGCGGGCACGGACGTCGTCGCGGGTGTGGAACCTCTCCTCCTGGGCCGCCCAGCGCTCCCAGTGCGGGGCGTAGAGATCGCCGTCGCGTTCCAGCGCGCGGGTCTTGCGCACCTCGTCGGCCGCCTCCACCCAGAGCAGGCCGCTCAGGTACGGCGCGGCGGCCAGCGCGCCGGAGCCGGTGCCGTCGACGACCAGGGTCCCGGTGGCCGGAACCTCGTGCCACTCGGCGTATGCGCCGTCCACCCAGTCGTAGCGTCGCCATCGTGCGGGCCGGTTCAGGCTCAGCGGCAGCAGGATCCACTCGACCAGCGCGTCGACCCCGCCCAGCAGGCCGTCCCACCCCGGGTAGAGGTCGTCCATCCGTACGACGGGAGCGGCCGGCTCCGCGGCCACGGCGGTGGCGAGGGTGGACTTCCCCGACCCCGAGCGCCCCTCGACGGCCAGGACACGGGTGTGCCCCGCCCGGGCGGGGCGGGCGCGCAGCCAGGCGGAGATCCGCGGCGCGTGGCCGTGCACGGCCGGCGTCATCGCGGGTCACCCCGGTGGTCACCCCGGTCCGGCGGGCCGATGAAGCGCGCCGAGGAACTCCGCCGGCGCGGAGGTCGTCTCCACCGGCCGCGCCAGTGGCGGCAGGTGACCCGTCCGTGGCAGGTCCAACCGGCGTGCCGCCGCGCCGCCCGCTCCACCCCGAGCGTGTCGAGCACCGCCGGCAGGTCCTCGTGGCGCGCGAACTCACCGGCCGCGTCGCCGGACTCGCCGTACCCGCGCCAGTCGTAGCGGATCACCCGGTGGCGCGCCGACAATGCCAGGAACTGGTGCTGCCACATCCGCCGGTCGGCCATCCCCGCGTGCGCGAACAGCACCGCGGGACCGGAGCCCGCCTCGTCGTACGCAAGTTCCACGCCGTCTCGTCGAATCGTCGCCACCCCGGCAACCTACCGAGTGGACACCATTCCTGGAACGTGTGTTCGCCGTCGACGAAGCGTCGCAGGGGTGCCCGCGCGACGGCCGGGCCGTACACCGGGTTCGGGTTTGTCGGTCAGGGGCGTTAGCGTTCCGCGCATCACGGTCGCGGGTGAGGAGATCCCCGCGGACGTCGGCAATCCGTGCGTGGTGAGAGGCGGGATCCTTTGGGCTGGCTGGCGGCGGGCGACGGGTACGAGGTCGCTCTTGTGGAGGGCCGGGTGGCGGCGAGGGCCACCTCCGGTCGCGCGGCGGGACGACGGCTGAAGTCGCTGCCCAAACAGGTGCGTGAGCATCCCGAGGTCGAGCGGCTGCGCCGCCTGGCCGAATGGCTCGACCGGCACGAGGCCGCCTGCGTGGCGCGGGTGGACGCCTGGATGGTGTCGTCCCTGCCCGTTCCCACCGAGCTGGTGGCCCGGGTGTGGCCGGACGAGGCGTGGCGGTCGGTGCTGCGCGACCTGGTGGTGGTCGGTGACGACGAGGTGGGTTTCCTGCGGGACGTCACCGACTCCGGCGAGCTGCGGGTCGTGAACCTGGACGGCGAGACCGTCCGGCTGTCCCCGGAGACGGTGACCCTGCCGCATCCGGTGCTGTTGCCGGATCTGGAGGAGCTGAGAGAGTTCGCCGCGGAGCTGGGCGTGACCCAGCGCGTCGAGCAGATCCACCGGGCGACCTGGGGCAGGCCGGTCGATTTCGTGGAGCCGGGAAAGCCGGGGGAGAAGGCCGCGGAGGTGAAGGAGTTCGCCGGGGGAAGGTTCGCCTCCCGGTTCGGTCTCGCCGCCCGCGCCACCTCGCTCGGCTACCGCGTTTCCGGTGGCTACGCCACCTGTGTGGTGCGCGACGAGGGGCGGAGCGCCGAGGCCTCCGTCTGGATCGGCGAGCCCTACTGGGACGGCGAGACCGAGACGGGCGACCTGACCTGGCGCGACCGGGAGGGCAGGCGGCTGCCGTCGCGGGAGGTCGGTCCGGTGGCCTGGTCGGAGGGAATGCGCATGGCCGCGGCGCTGTACGCCGGCCGCGACGTCGAGAAGGGAACGAACGCGTGAGCCACACCACGTCGTCGCCGGGCACCCCGGCGAGTCAGCCGCCCGGGGAGCCGGAGCGGGCCGAGGTCACGGAAGCGGCCATGATCCGGGAGCTGCTGGAGGCCGGGGCGGTCCTGCCGTCCGGCGTGAGCGGGGGCGGTGAGCGGGCGGTGCCGTTGACCGCGCGCGCCTACCGGCACCCCGGGCTGGCGGAGCGGGTGGTGGTGCGTCTGGTCGCCGAGGAGCTGGGCGCCGCGGAGGATGCCGCGGCCCGCTTCCTCGGGCTGGAGCCGGACGGCGAGCCGGTCGTCGTCGGGGTGGGCCTGCGGCGCTCGCTCGGGTTCCCCGAGTGGGTGCTCGTGCATCACCCGCAGGACGGTCACCACGCGCTCGCCCTGGTGCCGGAGCTGGACCGCGCGGGCAGGCAGGTGAAGTCCAAGCCGAAGGCCGCCCTCGACGCCTACCAGCGGCTCGCCACGCAGCTGGCCGGGGCCGTCCCGCACTTCCTGCCGACGTTCCTCGAACAGGCGGGCCGGGTGTTCCTCTCGGTGGAGAACACCGCCTATGCGGCGCAGCTGTTCACCCAGGCGCGCAGGGCAGAGGCGGAACACGGACTGCCCGTCGACGAGGACCGGCTTGACGCGGTGTTCCTGGAGTTCGCACTCGCGGGAGCCCTGCCGGTCAAGGCCCTGTCGGCGTACGCGAAGGAGTTGGCGGGCCGGGTGCCGGCCGGCGAGGCCCTGCGCAGGGTCCGCCGGCTGTGTGTGCGCCGCACGGCGGCCGGGCTGTCGCCGTCCGCGCAGATGGCCGCCGAACTGCGTCGCCTGGCCAGGGCCGCCGGGCGCGACGCGGACGCCGAGGAGCAGGAGTACCTGGCGGACCTGCTCGGCCTGCCCGCCACCTCAGGGGCGCCGCTGGGCTGGTGGAAGGCACATCGCCCCGCCTTGGTGGCCCTCGCCCGCAGGGAGCCCGCGATCCGCGGGACGCTGCTGAACATGATGCCCGTCAACGGTGACGGCGAGATGCCCGCCCTCTGGCTGGAGATGCTGGAGGACTCGGGAGCCGTCGCGGGCCTGGGCGCGGACGAGGTGCCCGAGCGGGAGCGCTCCGCCGACGGCACAGCGGGCTGGCTCGGACGTTTCCTGGGCATCTGGAATCCGGGGCGGCGGTCCGGCCCGCGGCTGCCGGGCCTGTACACGCTGGTCGAGCGGGTGGCGGGACGGCTGCGTACCGAGCTCGCCGGCACGGGCGGGGCCGTGCCCTTCAAGCCGGAACCCGACCTGCTCGACCTGCTGCTGTCGCTGGAGGTCCCGGTCGCCGATCCGGGCGACGGCGTGGGTCTCCTGCTGGAGTTCTGGGCCGGGAAGGAAGAGGGGCGCGACCTGCTCGCGCTGGCCGCCGACCCGCGCTTCCGGCCCGCGTTCCAGTACGCCGCCTACAGGTTCTACGACGACACCGACGGGCGGCGCGCCGTGCGCCGCCTGGCGGCGTCCCCCGGCGGCCGGACGATGCTGGCCGACTGGGTGGGCGAGGTAGCCCGGCGCTCGGTCGCCACCGGCCTGCCGCAGCTGCCCGACGCGCTCAAACGGCTCACCTGGTTGCCCGGTGAGGCGCTGGCCCTCGCGAGGGAGGAGGTCGCCGAGGCGGCCCGTGCCGACCTCGCCGCCGAGCTCGCCAGGACCCTGCGCGGCGGACTCCTCGACGAGCTGGGCTGGCCGGCCTGGGAGGACGCGGTCGCCGATCTCACCGGCCCCAAGGGGGTGCGCGAGATCGAGGTCGCCGACGCCTGGCCGAACCTGATCGTCTCGGGTCCCTCCCAGGTCAGGGTGATCGGCCCGGAGGGGACCGTGCTCACCCACGACCTGCGCCCCGCCCCGGACGGCACCTGGGGAGACCCCGGCTTCCACCACGTGGACGGCGAGTTGCTCGTCTACTGGCACACCTACGGCGCGGGCGGCGAACTGCGCGGATACTGGCACTCCTCGGCGGGCACGACCCTGACGCTGGAGGGGACGGACAACAGGTGGATGCCGGGCGCCGACACGGTCACCCTGCCGCTGCCCGGCGGCGGCAGGGCCACGGGTGCCGGAGTGCTGCACCCGGGTGACACCACGGTGCCCGGCAGGCGCACGCTGATCGGGGACGGGACCTCGTTCTGGACCTGGGACGGAGACGTCGAACACTGGCGCGAGCACGACCCGTCCGGCATGGCCGACGGCAGGCTGAGCATGCCCGGCTTCCTCGCCGACGCGCTGAACTCGGCACCGGTGGGCAGCACCTTCCACGGCGGCTGGGTGCTGCCCTTCGCGGGAGAGGCGGCCCCGGCCGGAGTCCCGGTGAGCGGACTGCTCGGCTGGCGGACGGTCCGGCTGCCCGACGGGTCGCTACGCGGTGAGGACCTGGCCGGTCGCACCGTCACCCTGCGCGGCGGCCAGGACGGCCCCGGGCGACCGTCGCACGCGGTAACGTTCCCCGGCGACGACCGGCCGCGTGCCCTTGTCAAGGACTACCGCGAGATCAAGCTCGTCGACCTTGAAGGCGCCGTCGTCGCGACGGCCTCCGAGGAGCAGGCGCCCGGCCCCTTCGCGGAGGGCACCGCGCTGCTGCCGCCCCCGCGTTACTGGCACCTCATGCGGGCCCGCGACCCGGAGGGCTCGCTGGCCCTGCGCGGGATCGACAGGGAGACGGCGGCGGCCCTGCTGAAGGCCGCGAGCTCCCTCGACTCCGCGCGGCTCGCGCACCCCACCCAGCCGGGACAGACGCCGGGAGCCGGACGCCCGGCCCGCGAGGAGCTGTGCGAGCTGGTCCGCACGCTGCTGCCGGGACTCACCCACGGCGCGCTGATCGCCGGAGTCGCCGGGGTGACGGCGTTCGCCGCCGCACAGCAGGCGACTCTGGACGCGGCGGCGGCCAGGCTCGCCGGCGCCCTCACCGGCGGGCAGGCGGAGCAGGAGCCGGACGGCCCCGATGACCAGCTGTTCATCGAGGCGCTCAACGGCCTCGGCGCCTCGGCCGACCACTGGTCGCGAGGAGAGCAGTCCCGAGGGGTCCTCCGGCAACTGCGGACGATCGGCCGCGAGCGGCTGGATCCCTCTGGCCCGGCCGTCCGCCTCCATCTGGACGGCCAGGAGCTCGCGCAGTCCCGGCTGGGCTGGGAGCCACTGCTCCGCCACTCGGCCGCGATCGCCTACCGGGCGGCGTCGGCGCTCGAACCCGAGCGGGCGGAGGCGCTGCGAAGGCTGCTCTCCGAGATCGACGCGCTCGGACTGGTCTCCGCGGCCGAGCCCACCCCGTGGCGCCGGCTCGTGGCGCACCTGGAGAGCGGCTGGCTCGACGACGCCAGGGACAGCTGGTACGACAGCCTCTGGCGCGGAGTGCTTCCGCTGGAGGGAGGCGCCTTCATCGCCTTCCTGAAGGCCGACCCGGAGAGCGACGGCTGTACCTTCACGGGACTCTTCCACGACCCGGCCGGCCGCTTCGAAACCCCTCACCCCTACACCGTGCGCTCCCTGGGCCCGGTCGGCGAGGCCAGGCAGCCGGGCTGGCTCGGGGAGTTCCTCGGGGAACTCCTCGGACGCGGTCCCGCGCCCTGGCGGGTGAAGGACGCCGAGGAGTTCGCGCGGCTCACCGGGGTGACCACGACGACCGCCAGGCTGATCGTCGCCGGGCTGCCGTACGTGGACACCTACCAGCGCAACTTCCTGCCCGCCGAGGTGCGGGCCGCGCTCGGCCTGAAGGCGGCGGAGGCCGCCGTCGCCAAGGACGAACTGCGCCGGCTGGACGCCGCCGTCCGGCGCGAGGTCGTCGCCGCGCTGCTGCCCGAGAACCCGGCCGCGCTGTGGACCGAAGGCCCGGACGTCGCCGCCGCCGCGCGGGTGTGGAACGACAGGGTGGGACGGCGCGCCGCCGTCCCGGAGTGGCTTCTCGGCGAGGCGGCCCGCGCGGTGCGCACCGGATGGGAGCCCGGCCGGGCGCTGCCCGCCCTGCTCGACCCGGCCTCGGCGCCGGAGCTCGGCACGGACCTGCGATGGCGGGTGAAGGGCGACCGCGTCTCCCCGGTCGACGGCGCCGGCACCGGGTTCACCGAGTCCACGCTGGTCTCCACGGTCGCGTTGACCGCGTGGCTGGCCCACCGGCTGCCCTCGGGCGATGCCGTGCGGGCCGCGCTGCCCGCTGTGCTGGCCGTGCTCTCCGACCGGCTGGCGAACCCCGAGCTCCTGCTCGACCTGGGCCGCTACGTCGACCTTCCCGGATTCAGGAAGATCGCCGGAGCCCCCACCGAAGTCGCCGAGGGCTGGGAGCGCTACGGCGCGGTGGTCATGGCCACCTACGACAACCAGCCTTCGCCGGGCCTGCGTACCGCCCTGCTCGACGCCTCGGGGAGCGACCCCTACCTGCCCGCCCTGCGGGCCCTGACCGGTGACCAGGGGCAGCCGTTCCCGGTCGAGACGGCACTGCGCACCGTTCGCGACCCGCGTTTCGAGGCGCTACTCGCCGACCCCGGAGACCCCGTGGCGGGGGAGCGCGCGGCCGACGGCACCTGGTGGCCGCAGGATCCCTCCCGCTCCGTGCCCGCGCTGCTCTCCGAGGCCGCGACGCGGTACGGGCTGGGTCAGGACGCCGCCGCGCTCTACCTGGCGCTGCTCGCGATGCCGGACCCCACGGACAAGAACGTCACCCGGTGGACCGGATGGAAGCCCGCGCGGTTCAAGGCGGCCCGCGCCGAGCTGGCCGGCACCGACCTGGTGGTCGAGGCCGGCCGCGCCCGAGCCGGTCGTTCACTCTTCCTGCCGGGAGCCTGGACGGACCTCAGGACCCCGAACCTCCCGCTCGAACGGTGGAAACTCCCCATGCTCGACCTGCTCGACGCGGAGAGCGCGCCGCTCGGCGTGGTCGTTCCCATAGAACCCGCCGCCGACCTCTACGCCAGGGCGTGGCAGCGGGTCCGCGACGGCGACATTCCCCGATTCGAGGAACTCCGGGTGCGGCGCGGCAGGCGCCGCTGAGCGGGGGCGGGCCCCGCCCCCGCGGATCGCTCACCGGAAACCACCGGTTCCCAACGGACCGGCCGGCTGGAACGCGCCTGGGATCGCCCTGTGCGTTCCAGCCGGCCGGGCAGCACGACAGACAGAAGGATCTTCCCCGATGACCATGACCGAACAGACGGTTTCCCCGGCTCCCTCCGGCCGGCAGACGCTACCGGCGGAGGAACGGCACGCCGCCGAGCTCGCCTTCCTCGCCGCCCACGACGACGGCCCCCGGCCCCCCGGCTGGTCGCTGACCCCGCGCGCGGTCGTCACGTTCGTCTGCGGCAGCGAGGGGCAGGCCCTCGAACCGCCCAGATCCCGGCAGCCGAGTAAGGACGAAGGCTCCGCCTTGCCCGCCCGGCTCGTCATCGCCCCCAAGTTCGTCGGCGAGCGCTCCCTGGTGGAACGCTGCGTGGTCACCCTCGCCGGTGAGCGCGGCCTGCTGCTGGTCGGCGAGCCGGGTACCGCCAAGTCGATGCTGTCCGAGCTGCTCGCCGCCGCCGTCTGCGGCACGAGCGCGCTCACCGTGCAGGGCACCGCGGGCACCAGCGAGGACGCCTTCCGTTACGGCTGGAACTACGCCCTGCTCCTGGCTCAGGGGCCGAGCCGCCAGGCGCTGGTCGACTCCCCGGTGCTGTCCGCCATGCGATCCGGGCGGGTCGTCCGGATCGAGGAGATCACCCGCTGCCTGCCCGAGGTGCAGGACGCCTTGGTGTCGATCCTGTCCGACCGTCGTCTCAGCGTGCCCGAACTCGCCGGCACGCCCGACGCGCTGACCTCGGCGGCCCCGGGCTTCACCGTGATCGCCACGGCCAACCTGCGCGACCGGGGGGTCTCGGAGATGTCGGCGGCGCTCAAGCGCCGGTTCAACTTCGAGACGGTCGCCCCCATCGCCGACCCCGCCGCCGAGGCCGCTCTGGTGCGCGGACAGGCCACCGCCGTGGTGCGCCGGGCCGGCGCGGCCTTCGGCGTCGACGACGCCGTGCTGGACGCCCTGGTCACCGTCTTCCGGGACCTGCGCTCCGGCCGCTCGGCCGAGGGCTGGGACGTGGAACGGCCGGGGACCGTGATGTCCACCGCCGAGGCGGTGCAGGTGGCGGCCTCCCTCGGGGTGGCGGCGGCCTATCTCCCCGGCGGGGACGTCCTCGACCTGATGCCCGGTCACCTGCTCGGTGTGGTTCGCAAGGACGACCCGGCCGACCACGCGCGACTGCTCGGCTACTGGGACGGCCCGGTGCGACGCCGCGCCGAGGACGGTTCCGCGATGTGGCGTCGCCTCTGGGACCTGCGGGAGAACCTGCGTTGACAGGCGACCGGCAGAGGAGTGCTCAGAGCGCGAGGGATGCGCATATCCGGAAAACGACGGCTCAGGGTTCCGAGGTCTCGGATGCGGCCCCGCGGCAGGACGGCACCGGGGCGGAGACCGGCCACCATCCCCGGGAGGCGGTCGACGCGCTGGCCGGGGCCACGCGGCCCTACCTGCTCGGCGTGCGCCACCACAGCCCCGCGCTGGCGGCGGCGGTTCCGGCACTGCTCGCCGCCGCCGGAGCGGAGGTGGTCTGCGTCGAGCTGCCCGCCGACTTCCAGCCGTGGTTGGTCCACCTGGCGGATCCGGCCACCCTCGCACCGGTCGCCCTGGCCGGGACACGCGGCGACGGGCGGCTCGGGTTCTACCCGTTCGCCGACTTCTCGCCGGAGCTGGCCGCCGTTCGCTGGGCGCGTGAACGCGGGGCCGAGGTGCTCTGCTGCGACCTTCCGATCTCCGACCCCGGCTGGTCGGAGAGTGACCGGGCCCGGCCGGACGCGACGGAGGCGCCGCGGGCCAGGACCTTCGCCGACGCTCTCACCGCCTCGGTCACGGGCCGGGAGGGGGACGACATGTGGGACCGCGCAGTCGAGGTGCTCGCCCCCGGCTGCCCGCCCGAGGCGGTACGCCGGGCGGCGCTGGGTGTCGGCTGGGCGCTGCGACAGGACGCGGAGGCCTCGGGCGGAGTGCCGCCCGGTGACCTGGTCCGCGAGGCGCACATGCGCGGAGTACTCGCCGGGGCCGCCGCCGGCGGCCGGCGGGTCGCCGCCGTGATCGGCGCTTTCCACGCCCCCGCCCTGCTCGCTCCCGACCGGGCGGACCCGGGGCGGCGCACCGGCGCTCCCGACGCGCCGGCGGCCAAGGATCCCTCGCCCGCCATGTCCCTCGTCCCGTACGCCTTCGACCTGCTCGACTCCAGGTCCGGCTACCCGGCGGGCATCCGTGACCCGCGCTGGCAGCAGGCGGTTCTCGCCGCGGGCGGCGACCCCGGAAAGGTCAGGGACGCCGCCGCCCGTACGATCACCGAGCTCTGCCGCGAACTGCGCGCCGCTGGGCACACGGCGGGCACCGGCGAGGCCGTGGAGACGCTTCGGCTGGCCTGCGACCTGGCCCGGTTGCGCGGCCTGCCCGCGCCGGGGCGCGGCGAGCTGCTGGAGGCGGTGACGACGGTGCTCGGCCAGGGCGAACCTCTCGGGCGCGGCCGGGCGCTCGCCCGCGCCCTTGAGACGGTGCTCGTCGGCACCGAGCGCGGCAGGATCGCGCCGGGCACGCCCCGTTCCGGGCTCGGCCCCGCGGTCGAGGCCGAACTGGCGGAGCTGCGGCTGCCCCACCCAGGTGATCCGGATCCCCGAGAGATCCGTCTCGACCCGCTCCGCTCCGATCTTGACCGCCGCCGTGAGATCCTGCTGCAACGCCTGCTGGTGTGCGGAACCGGGTACGGTCGGCAGGCCGAGGTGGCGGGCACGGGTGACGCGACGGCACTCACCACCCGCTGGTCGCTCTCCTGGACCCCCTCGGTCGCCGCACTGCTGGACCTGGCGGGCGTCCGAGGCGTCACCGCGGCTCTGGCAGCCGCGGGGACGCTGCGCGAGACCTTCCGCGGGGAGTCCGCCGAGGGCGGCCCCACCTGCTCGGCGATTCTCACGGGGCTGCGGGCCGCGGCCGTCTGCGATCTGCGGGACCTGGTCGCGGACCGCATCGAGGACGCCGCCGCCGTGCTCCCCGCCACCGCGGGGCTGCCCGACCTGCTCGGGGCCCTCGACCTGCTGGAGGCGCTGCGCCGCGAGCATCTTCCAGGAACCACACCGGAGAGCCGGAAGCGGGCCGCGGAGCTGTTCGGCACCCTGCTGGAGGCCGCCGTACGGTCCCTGCCAGGGCTGGCCGGAAGTGACCGGCCCGAGGACGCGACCGCCCTGACAGCGCTCGCCACCCGCTCCGCCGAGCACCGGCTCGGCCTGCGTCTCGACGACGCGCTGAGCACTCTCACGCGCACCGGCTCACCGCTCGTCCAGGGAGCCGCGCTCGCGGCCCGGATCCTGCTCGACCTGGACGCGCCCGGCACCCTCGGGGTCAGAATCGCGGGATGGGTCGACGGTGCCACGGGTACGGAGGGCCGCCACCGTCTGTCCCGCGCGATCGCCGGCCTGCTGGTCGCCGCGGGCCCGCTCCTGGAGTCGGCCGCCGAGGCTCTCGACCCGCTGCTCGACCGCGTCGACGGTCTCAGCGACCAGGACTTCCTGGACCGTCTTCCCGCACTGCGCGGTGGTTTCGACACGCTCACCCCGGCGGCACGGGACCGGTTGCTGCGAGCCGTGACCGACCGTCTCGGCGACCGGCTCGACCTGGCGTTGAGCGCCCCGTCCGAGATCCTGGCCCTCTGGACCGCCGCGGATGTCGCCGGGCTGACCGCGCTGAAAACCCTGCGATTCCGCGTACCCGGTCTCTTTCCGCCGGGCGAGGCGGTCACGGTCGCCGGGGAGCCGGACCTTTCGGCCGTGCCTGCGGAAAGGACGGAGCCGGTGCTCCCTGCCGTGCCCGCGGCGGAGCGGGAGGCCGCCTCGCGGCGCCTCGCTCCGGCCGATCGGTGGCGGCTGCTCCTCGGCAGGGAGTCCGGGCGGCTGCCCGCCGACGCCAGGCGTTACGCGCACGCCCTGGACGAGCTGTACGGGATGGGAAGGGGAGAGGGGGCAGCCGACTTCGGGCCCGGCGGCGACTGCGGCGGGCAGGGCGTGTCCTTTCCCTCCGCCCGCGAGTGGGCAGCGGAGCTCGACGCCCTGTTCGGAACCGAGGTGCGGGAGGAGGTGCTGGCCCGTGCGGCCGACAGCGGGCGGACCGACGTACTGTCCGAGCTCGACCCCGACACGGTACGCCCGTCGATCGAGCTGCTGACCTCTGTCCTGTCCCTGGCGGGCGGGCTGCCCGAGCAGCGGCTGGCCCGGCTCCGTCCGCTGGTCCGCCGCCTGGTCGCCGAGCTGGCCAGGGAGCTGACCACCCGGATGCGCCCGGCGCTCGCCGGCCTGGCGACGCCGCGCCCCACCCGCCGCCCCGGCGGCCGGCTCAACCTGCCCGCCACGCTCCGGGCCAACCTGGCGCACACCCGCAGGACCGGCGACGGCAGGTTTCTCGTCGTCCCGGAGCGGCCGGTCTTCAGCACGCGGGTACGCGACGAGGCCGACTGGCGGCTGGTCTTCGTGGTCGACGTCTCAGGCTCGATGGAGGCCTCGGTGGTCTGGTCCGCGCTGACCGCGGCCGTCCTGGGAGGCGTTCCCACCCTCTCCACCCATTTCCTGGCCTTCTCCACCCAGGTGATCGACCTGACCGGCCGGGTCGCCGATCCGCTGTCACTGCTGCTCGACGTGCGGGTCGGCGGCGGCACCCACATCGCCGCCGGGCTCGCCCACGCGCGCTCCCTGGTCACCGTGCCGAGTCGCACGCTCGTCGTGGTGGTCAGCGACTTCGAGGAGGGCTATCCGCTCGGAGGGCTGCTCGGCGAGGTCCGCTCCCTCGTCTCCTCCGGCGTGCACCTGCTGGGCTGCGCCGCCCTGGACGACACCGGGGCCCCGCGCTACTCGGTGCCCGTCGCGCGGCAGCTCGTCGCGGCCGGGATGCCCGTCGCGGCACTCAGTCCGCTCGCCCTCGCCCGCTGGGTGGGCGACCGCCTCCGAGGAGAGAACCGTTGAACCTGCCAGTCCCCGCCTCCCCGGCAGGGCAACTGCCACCGGTGGAGCCGCACGTGGTCGCCTCGGCGGTGGAGGAGCTCACTCCCAGGCTGCGGAGGAGACTCGACGCGGCGATCGAGCGCTGCGCCGGGCTTGCCGTCACCGCCTCGGGGCGGACCGTCTCCATCAGCTGGGGCGAGGACGCGGTGGTCACCCTCAGCCCGGGGCCTTCGGGCAGGATCGCCGACCCCGATGCGGTCCGGTGCGGCTGTCTGCTCGCGCCCCGCTGCCTGCATCGCGCCGCCGTACTGAGCGTCTGCCCGGTCGCGGAAGCCGACCTGCCGGCGACCGCCGAGCCGGTCGCCGACGCGTCATCCGGTTCGGACGCGGGGGCGGGCGCGCCCCTCGACCCGGTTCCCGGCCAGGAAACCGCACAGAACACGACCGGGAGAGCCGTCCGGGAGGCCGGGCCCGGACCCAGGCAGATGGCCGCCGCGGCCGGGTTGTGGGACGCCGCTGCCGCGGTGCTCACGGGCGGGGTGCCCGGTGCCGGAGCGGTACCCCAGGCGGAGCTGCTCCGCGCGGCTCACACCGCCAGGCTGGCGGGCCTGCACAGGGCCGAGGCCGCCGCCCTGCGCGTCGTGCGCGGTCTGCGTGCGGCTCGCGCACGCCATGACGGCCACCGCCTGGCCGACCTGGTCTCCGCGCTCCGGGAACTTCTGCTGACCGCGGGCAGGCTCGCCGCGGCCGACCCCGATCCAGCCCTGGTGGGAACCGCGCGCCGCGCCTACCGGCAAGGCGGGGCACTGAAGGTGTACGGGGTCTGCCGGGAACCGGTGATCAGCGCCACCGGCTACGGAGGGGTGGTCACCCACCTCGTCGCCGAGGACGGCCGCTGGTTCTCCATCGCCGACGTCAGGCCCGGAGGATCGGCGCGTGCCCGTGGTGCCGCCACCGCCACGGTCGCGCTCGGCGCCGCAGCTCTCGACCACGCAGGGCTGGCCAGAGGAGGACTGCTGATCTCCGGCGCGGAGATCTCCCCTGAGGGCCGTCTCGGCGCGGGTCGCGGCGTGCGGGCCAACCCCGTCGCCGGTCTGTCCTGGTCGGCCTCGCCGCTGGCGGCACTGTTCGCCAGGCCGCTCGCCGAGACCGCCGGCGTGATGTTCTCCGGGGACCCCTGGGACGGTCCGCGGGACGGAGGGGGAGCGGGGCAGCCGGTCGGATGCGACCTGGTGATCGTCGGTGCCGAGGGAGACCGGGTACTCGCCCGCGAGCTGACGCCCCGTGCGGAGCCGGGTGGCGAAGCGGGTGCGTTTCCCGCGTCCGCCGGACGTTCCGGCGCCGACGGCCCCCTCAGCGGACTGCTGATCCGGCTCGCGCCGGCCGACTCCCATCCCGATCTGGCCCATGTCGCCAACCTGCGGCAGCTCGCGTCCAGGCCGGGGCTGAGGGTACGGGTGATCGGCAGGTTGGACCCCGACAGGGCCGCCACCCTGCGCCCGCTCGCGATCGGGCCGGTTCCCGGAGCCGGTCCGACGTTGCGCCTGCCCGCCGAGTGGATGGACCGCGCCGATCTCGGATACGACCGCCTGCGAGGTTCCCACCTCCCGTCTCGCGAGGACTGCCGGCCCCGGGAGGAGGCGGTCGAGGCCGGCCCCGACCCGGTGGCGGCCTCACCTCTGTGGCGGGCGCGCCGCCTGGTGGAGCTGGCCGTCTCCGGTGGCCGGCGGACGGTCGCGGAGTCCGCGCACGGCGACGCCCTCGCCCGGCGGGCCGCGCTCCGCCGCGTGGGCTTCGAGACCGCCGCAGACCTCGCCGACGCGCTCACCGCGGAGGCCGACCGCCGCACCCGCGATGTGTTCGGCCGCCTGGTCGACTCCGGCGGAGACCCGTACGCCTGGACGTGGCTCGCCGCCGCCGTCCATCTCACGGCCACGGAACGGGCACTGGTCCGGGCCTCCTGGCACGACGACCGCGCTACCGGAGAACAGGCCGGATGACATCCGCACCGGGATCCGTGGCGCTCCCCGGTGTTCGGCCGCCCCCGGGTGAACGCCCTGGCGGGTGCGGGCGGGAAGGACCGGATCAAGAAATGTCACCGGTGGCCGATAGCGTTGCGCGGCATGAGCGATGAGATCACCGACTCCCCCACCGGTTGGGTCGCCAAGCACGCCCGCAGGTACGTCGAGTCGAACGGCGCGGAGGGCCACCTCTATCACGGCCGGCCGACACTGCTGCTGACGACGGTCGGCCGCAGGTCCGGGGTGCGCCGGCGCACCCCGCTGATCTACGGCCGTGACGGTGACGCCTACGTGGTCGTCGCCTCCAACGGAGGGGCCGCCGACCACCCGCTGTGGTACCACAACCTGCTGGTCCTGCCCCAGGCCGAGGTGCAGGTGGAAGCCCGGACGTTCACGGCCCTCGCACGGACCGCGACCGCCGAGGAGAAGCCCGCGCTGTGGCGGCAGATGGTCGGCATTCACGCCGAGTACGCCGACTACCAGCGCAGGACCGACCGCGACATCCCGGTGGTGATCCTCACACCCGCCTGAGGTCCCGGACCCGTCACCCGGTCATGACCGCTCGTCCGCGCCGGGGATCTCAGACGGAGTCAGAGACGGGCCACGACCGTCGCGGTCGCGCGCACGGCTGCGATCCGATGGCGGCGCCCAGCGAGGCCGTGAGCTGTTCGTGATCTCATTTGGACCGCGACAATGCTGGCCACAAAGGGCAGTACGATCTACTGTAATTGACAATAAACCGTGCGTAAGGAGTGGGGCGTGGATCTCATCGTGCCGCCGGCGGAACAGGTGTGCTGATGGCCAGTCAAGCAAGCATCGGTGACCGCATCCGCAGATTGCGGTTGAGCAAGCACATGTCCCAGGCGCAGCTGGCCGGGCCCGACCTGTCTGACAGTTATGTTTCGCTCATCGAGTCGGGGAAGCGGAATCCCACTCCGAACGTCACGCGCCTGCTGGCCGAGCGGCTCGGCTGCGGCATCGAGTTCCTGCTCCACGGGATCGAGCCGCACCAGCGCGTCGACACCGGGCTCGCCCTGCGCCACGCCGAACTGGAGTTGTACCACGGGGATCCGGCCGTGGCGGCCGATCGTTTCGCGGAGACGGTCAGGGCCGCGGGTGACGACAACGTCGCTCTCGCCGCGCAGGCGAGGTTCGGCCAGGCTCGTGCGCTGGAGGCCCAGGGGCACACGGCGCAGGCGGTCGAGGCGTACGAGCGGCTTCGCCGCGAGGCCGCGGCGCATCCCGAGCGCCTTGCCGACCTGCCGGTCGTCGTGGCGCTCTGCCGCTGCTACCACCGGGCCGGTGACGCGCTACGCGCCCGGGATCTCGGGCTGAACGCTCTGACGCAGGCCGTTCGGCTCGGGCTCGACCAGGGCGCCCTGGCTCTCGACCTCGCCGTGGTGCTCGCCGAGACGGAGATCGACCTGGCATATGCCGAGCGCGTGCTGTCGGCGTCCGGCGTACCCGAGGCCACAGGCCGCGGTCCGGAGGTTCTCGGCCTGTGGCAGGCCAGCGCGGCCGCGGCGGAGAAGGACTCCGCACTGGCCCTGCGGCTCGCGGAGGACGCCATCGCAGCCGGCCGGTCCACCCGGATGGCCTCCGACTACGCCCGGAGCGCGATGTGCTGGGCGTGGATCACCGCCGCGAGTCCCGAGGGGGCCGGCCTTGACCGGGCGGGCGGGTTCGCCGCCGCCGCGGCCGAGGTCCTCGCGCGCCTGTCACCCGGGGCGGTCGAACACGCCCGGAGCCTGGTCGTGCTCTCCCGCGTGCGGTTGCGCGCCGGTGACCTGGACGCCGCCGCCGACCTGTCGGACCGGGCTCTCGGCCTGCTCACCGGTGTGCGCGGGGCGGTGCCGGCCATGGCGTACGTGGTCCTGGCCGAGCTCGCCTTGGCACGCTCCAAGGACGGCGGCCCGGCGCTGGCGGAGGCGCAGGAGGCGCTCGCCGATCCGGCCACCACGCCGGCCTCCCGCACCGACAGGCAGTCGGCCAGGCTCTGGCGTGAGATCGGCGATCTCTGGGGGCGGGCCGGATCACCGCAGAGGCAGACGAACGCCTATCGCCGGGCGCTCGAGACCGTGGGGGTCCGCTCGCGGCTGGAGACGCCGTCCGGCTTGACGTGGCGTGCGGTGGTGACTTCCGCGACCCCGGCGAGCCCGATGATTTCAGCGCGTCTCGGTGTCTCGGGTGAGTCGAGAACCGGGTGATGTCTTCGCCCTGACGCATTGACGCCCCGCCCCTCTGCCTCTTTGAAAGTGGGCACGCGCCGATGACGGATGGGCGGGGCCGCCTCGTTTCCAGGGATTTCCAGCGCGTTCACGAAAGAGGCGTGAGGGCTCGTCATGCTCCGGACGGCGGGCACGGACGTGAGCCGCAGGGCGACGCGTAACGCCGTGCGGGCAAAAAGGGTGAATAATGGCCGCGTCAGGCTTTCATCCTATTTGTAGCGGATAGACCAGTAGGGGGCGGATCGACGAATGGTGAATCCATAAAAGTCGGTGATGGGAATTGTCGGCACAGCTCAGAGGGGTCGTGAGAAGTGTTGGAGGAGGGCTCCGGCCCTCGGGGCAAGATAGGTGAATGAGGCTTCTCGGTAATTGCGGAGAAATTCTCTGCGTGTTACAGCCTTGAACTTCAGTCTTCCCGGAATAACGTGCATATCGTTATTGTGTGGCGGTCGGTCTGATAGTGGGGCGAGAGGGGCGTAATGGCTGATGTGCTCGTGGTTCCGATGCGTCTGGCGGCGCTCTATCTGAAGGACGAGGTCGGAGTCGTCGAGCCGGTGGACTTCACCCGGCTGCCGTACGTCGATCCCATTACGAAACGGGACGTCCGGCCAGGCACCCCGTACATCAGTGAGGAGATTCTCCCCGACCCCTTCGAGGACCAGGACCTCCTGCTCGGGCCGGGAGTGCACCTGCACTGGTCGCTTCCGGACGCGCTGACCCGGCTCGTCCAGGAGGACGGGAGGACGCGGGTGCCCGCCGTGCCGAACCGGTGGCTGGTGACGCGTCGCCGGGAAGGGGCGTTGGAACGTTCCTGGGTGGTCGAGAGCGACTACCTGGCCGCCCCGGACGAGGCGGACGCGGCCGGGATCGCGTTCCCTGCGACCGACGGCGGCGTCCCGTTTCGCAGGCTAGGCCGGGCCGTGCCCCTTGAGACGTGGCGGCCTGGCCTGCCGGGAGACAGGCTGCCGCAGGTGACGGCGACCGGGCACGGCGATCCCGCCTTCGCGGCCTTCTACCCGGGCTGCCACAGCGTGTTCGGCTTCCACGACACCGACTTCACCGGCTCCCGCCCGCCGAGCGGCACCCAGTACGAGGTCGCGGGCTGGTTCTCGGCCGCCGCGCAGGACACCCTCGCCGGCCTGACCACCGGCTCCGGATGGCGGGCCGCGCTGGCGGACGGGTTCGGCTGGGGCGTCCCGGACGGCAGCGCCCGCCCGGCGTCCACGGTGTGCTACGCGTCGCTGATCTTCAGACCGGACGGCCGGGCCGTCAGCCCGCTGCTGTACGACCAGGACGGCGGCGTGTTCGTCGGCACGAGCGCGACCGAGGCGCTGGCCGCCCACCTCGGGACGGTGCTCGACGGGGTCGCCCCCGACGAGGCCGAGAACCTGCTCGAAGCCCTCGCCTACGCCGACGAGCTGGAGGCCAAGCCGCTCGACGTCGGCGCCAAGCTGGCCGAGGAGCGGCACGCCGACGGCTTCCGGCCGCTGCCCCCGAGACGGCTGTGGACGATCCACCGGGAGGACGTACCGGGCGCGGACGCCGCCACCCGCCAGCGGCGCGAGGCGCTGGCGCTGCCACGCGAGGCCGGCGACCTGCTCAACGGGCTCAACACGGCGCAGGAGGACCTCGACCGTGCCGAGGAGGCGCTGACCGGCCTGCGCGAGCAGCTGTTCGCCGACTGGTACAGGTACATGATCTGCGCCTACCCGAACGCGGGCCTGCGCGAGAGCTACCCCGACCCCGACGAGGTGCGCTCCTACCTCGAACGGCACATCGGCCACCTGGACGAGCGGACCAACCTCCTGAGCCGCCCGAGGGACGCCGTCACCGCGGCCCGTACCGCCCTCGAAACCGCCCTGGCGACGTACAACACCCGGACGGCGGGGCCGTCCGGCGCGACGTTCGTCCTCGGCACCGTCCCGGCGCCGCAGTTCTACCTGCCCGCCGAGCCGGTCGTGCTGCTGACCGGCCAGGTGGCCACGCCCTCCGACCGGCACGGCCAGGACGGCGAGGGCAGCCCGGACGGCCTGCTGCCCTGCCGGGTGCTCGCGGTCGCCGACCCGCGCGACCCCACCGCACTCCAGCGGGAGCTGCCCGCGCTCGGCCTGAAGCCGGACGTCTGGGCGCACAACCCGTGGCACCCGGTGCTCCTGCACTGGGAGGCGGAGTTTCTCGCCATCGGCGGCGGTGACAATCTCGACCCGGACGACCCCGTCTACGCGCCGACGTTCGTCACCGACGGCTACGAGCTGGCCCCCGGCGAGGCGGACCTGCGGACCAGGCCCGGGTACGAGGCCCCGACCCGGGGCGCGAGCGTCTACTCGGGCACCACGGTCCTGTCGCGGAGCGCCGGACCGGTGATGTCGGCACGCATCCTGCGGTACCTGGCGGGCAGCGTCGTCGCCGCCTACAACGAGGCGAACGGGACGACGGTCGAACCCTCCGCCTTCCAGGAGGACCCGGACACGGTCATCACCTGGTACGCCGAGAACGGCGAGGACACCCGTGTCAAGACGATCATCTCGATGTACCGGCACCTGGCCGAGAACGAGGGCGGCAACCTCGCCCAGGTGCTCGGCGGCTTCAACGACGCCCTGCTCATGCGGCGGCTCACCCACCAGCTCCCGATCGCCGACCCGCTCGGCTTCCCCGACTACCAGAGGTTCGCGGCGGAGGTCGCGCGGGCCGTCGGCGAGAACACCCGGCACGCGCCGGAGCCGCTGTCGGGGTTCAACCCGATCCGCGCCGGGGTGATGCGCCTGAACCGGCTGCGGATCGTCGACAACTTCGGGCTGGCCTGCGACATCGACACCGACACCGCGGTCACCACGACGCGGATGCGCGTTCCCGACCGTCCCGGCTGGGCCGCGATGCCGCCGCGGCTGGCCCAGCCGTCCCGGCTGTCGTTCCGCTGGCTGGACTCCGACCACGAACTGCGCGAGATGAACGACGTGCCGGTGACCTCCCCGGTGTGCGGCTGGCTGGTCCCCGACGACCTGGACGACGGCCTCGCCTTCTACGACGGCGACGGTGGCCGGCTCGGCCTGATCACCGCGAGCCCGGAGCCGTCCAACGCGAACCTGGCCCGCTGGCTGCCCTCTCCCGGCAGCACGGTCACCGGCATCGCGGGGATCGGCAACGCGCACCTGCGGGCGGTGGCCACCCGGATCCAGGCGCTCGGCCCGGACGCGTTCGCGGAGTTCCTGTCGAGCCTAGACACGCTGACGGCGGGCGTCGAACCCGAGGACCACAGCCTGGACGTGCTGACCGCCCGGCCGCTCGCCGTCCTGCGGGCCGAACTCGACCTCCAGGTCATGGGGCCGCTCGCCGTCCACCAGGACTGGAACGTCTTCCGGCAGGACATGCGGCGCAGCACCCGCGACTCCAACGGCTACCAGAACGTCGCGCTGCCCGTGCGGGTCGGCGCGGCCGACCGGCTGAACGACGGGCTCATCGGATACTGGATCGAGGGAGCGGCTCCGGCCTCCGGTCTCGGCGGGTTCCTGCCCGTCACGACGGCGCCGCCGCTCACCGTCGGGATCGACCTGCCGCCGTACACGCTCACCCTGCTGGCCGACCCCCGGGCCCCGATCCACGTCACGTCCGGCTTCCTGCCGGGCAAGACGGCCACCCTGCCCGCCGAACAGTACCGCGCCGCGATGGACGCGCTGCGCGTCCCGGAGTTCACCGCACCCGTGCTCGTGGACGGCGACAGCCTGGCGCTGCCCGTGCCGGACGTCCCAGGGCAGCGGTGGAGCTGGCGCGAGCGCACCCCGTCGGCCTGGACCGACAGGCCGCTCGACCCCGTCCACGACGACGCGGGCGCCCCCACCCTGCCGACGGCCCGAGAGGGCTGGCTCACGCTCATCCCGGACACCGAGTAGTTCATCCCCGGCCCCCGAATCCCGGCCCCCGAATCCCGGACATCGGGTCCGGGACTCGATGTCGCGGACATCGAGTCCCGGACCCCGAGTAGAGGAACCCCTCCATGCAGAAGATCAACCTGACGTTGACGCTTCCCGAGGTCAACCAGATCCTCGACGCGCTCGGCGCGCTCCCCTACGCCCAGGTCTTCGAACTGGTCGCCACCGTGCAGCAGCAGGCCCAGGGCCAGCTCGGCCTCGCCTCGGTCCCCGAGGAGAGGCACGGATGAGCGACCCCCTGGTCCTGCACTGGCCGCTGGACGCCCTGGCCCCGCAGAAAACCGTCCTCGACAGCGGCCCCAACCAGCTGACGGGCACCTTCGTCGAGCCGCCGACGATGGTCACCGACCCGAAGTTCGCCTGCCTGCGCCTGGGCGGCGGCAACCAGTACGCGGTCGTGCCTGCGGGCCAGCCGCTCCTCGCCCTGACCACCTACACCCTCTCGGCGTGGATCAACTGGCCCGGGGGCGGCACCACGGCGGTGTTCGGCAAGCGGTCGCCCAACATCCGGTTGCGCCTGGAGGGCGACGGGCGCCTTGAGCACCTGTTCAACACGACCCGGGGCCTGGACAGCCACTCGACCGACGCCGGGGTGGTCCCGCCGAACACGTGGAAGCACGTCGCCGTCACCCACGACAACACCAGCGCGCGGATCTTCGTGGACGGCGAGCTCGTCGCGGAGCAGGTCAGGCAGGGCGTTTCGCGCGTGGCCGACCAGGAGGACTTCTGCCTGGGATGGGGTAACGCCACGGCGGCCTACACCGGGCTGGTCGCGCAGTTCCGGGTGTACGACAGGGCACTGACCGCCGCGGAGATCCTGCGGGACATGGCCGACGACGAGCCGCCCCTGGAGATGTTCGTCAGGTCGCACCCCCTGGACTTCGCCTTCGTCAACGAGGACGACCAGCCGGTGCTGTACATCGACGACGTCAAGCTCCAGACGATGACGTTGCGGCTCACCAACAGCTCGCGCGGCACGGTGGAGACGATGCCGCTCACCGGCGTGTCCTCCAGCACCTACCACTTCGCGCTGCGCCTGCGGAAGGGGACACTCGCCGCCGGGCTCACCCCCACCCTGAACTCCACCGACTGGGCCATGGCGCCCGAGGCGGACGGCACGGCCCTGTACTTCCAGTGGAAGAACGCCAGGCCGATCCCGCCGGACGGCACCGTCTCGGTCGAGGTGGCGGGTCTCAACGCCGACGGCACGGACGGCACCCACGGCACCCAGGTGGAACTGGAGCACCGCAACATCAGGTACTCCGGCCAGACCCTGCCGCTGGCCGGCAACCGGGTGCGGTACCTGGACGTGATCAACCATCGGGGCCTGCACAACATTCCGCTGGACATCCGCCTCGTCGGCGGCGACCGGGTGCTCAGCGACGGCACGACGCCCAACAGCCTGAGACTGCACATCGCCAACACGATGCGCACCGGCAAGGGCATCCCGCTGCGGAAGAGCCTGCCGACCTCGACCTTCCAGATCTCGTTCGACGCCGAGGCCGACAGCGGCGCGGACGCCGACAAGACGCCCTGGGCGCTCACCAAGGTGGGCGCGGCCGGGGGCGTCGGACTCTCGGTCACCGGCACCCGGTGGAGCGCGAGGAAGCGCCCGGACAAGGTCAGGACGTGGGAGATCACTCCCACCGCCGACACCGTGCTCGCCCCCGGCGAGTACATCGAGCTCGACCTCACCAACATCCTCGCCCTGCCCAAACCGGGACACGCCCCGATCCTCGTCGAGTACGAGAACATCCCCGGCTACGCCGACGGCTCGGCGACCGTGATGGTGGACCGCACCCCACTGCTGTTCACGCGGTCCTCCGCCGGGGTGAACGTCGCCGCGGACAGGATCGAGGCCCGGTTCCAGATCGTCCACACCCCCCAGGACGCCAACGGCGACGCGCTGGTGATCGGCCGCAAGTCCGAGCAGAACCTGCGCCTGGGCTACGACCGCAACTACACCTGGATCCAGTCGCACTCCGGGCTGCCACTCGCGATCAACCCGCTGGGCAACTTCGTCGGGATCGGCACCGGCGCCCCCGAGACCCGCCTGCACATCGTCCACACCAACCAGGACGCCGGGGGCGGCGCGCTGATCCTGGGGCCGACCAACCAGTCGAACCTGCGCCTGGGCTACCACCAGGACTACTCCTGGATCCAGTCGCACGGCTCCAGGCCTCTGCTGCTCAACCCCAGGGGTGACGCCGTGGGCATCGGCCCGGTGGGCTCCCCGCAGGGCAAGCTGCACGTCGTCCACGTCAACCAGGACTCGCTGGGCGGCGCGGTGATCGTCGGCCCGACCAACCAGGCGCACCTGCGCATCGGCCACCACCAGACCTACTCCTGGATCCAGTCCGGTGGCGCCCGGCCACTGCTGATCAACCCGCTCGGCACCGACCAGATCGGCTTCGGCACGCCCGGCCCGCTGGGCGGCAAGGTGACGATCAGGAACGACAGCGGTCACCTGCAGCTGCGCAGGGACACCTCACAGGGCGCGAGCGGGCAGACGCTGTATCTGGAGCTGTTCCAGGAGGACACGCCGGGCACGGCCGTCACGTACCCGACGATCCGCTTCCACCACGCCAACAAGTTCTGGCACCGGATCGAGGGCCGCCCCGAGGGCATCGTTTTCAAGGACGGCAACATCCCTGTCGACCAGCTCGTCGACGTCATCGCCAGGACCTTCGTCGGTCAGAACCTGCGGATCGGCGGCGTCACCATCGGCGAGAACGAGCTGCGCATCCTGCAGCGCCTCGCCTCGGGACAGCTGGAGTTCGACCTCTACAACACCAAACAGGGCGAGTACGCCTACGCGGCCGACTACGAGCCGCGCGACAACGACCGGCGCTACGTCTACACCTGGCGGCAGAAGACCCGCATCAACCAGGGCCGCTGGCGCATCGACTTCCCCTCCTGAGACCTCTCCTCCCGAGCAGGTGTGACATGCCGAAGAACTCCCGCGACCGTACGGACATCAAGAGCGCGAGCAAGGGCTACGGAAGCATCTCGACGCGCAGCAAGACCAAGCCCGAACGTGACAAGAATGAAGAAGGAAGAGGAGGAGGCGGCCAGGAAGAAGGCCAAGCTCATAGCGCAGATGCGCGCCAGGGAGATAGCCTCCCGGCCCGCCTCCAAGCCCGGAACCAGGAACGACGTCAACTTCCACGCCGCGTTCGTCCAGATGGGCCAGGGCGACTGCACGATCATGTGCACGCCCCAGGGCCGGATCGTGATGGTCGACTGCGGCTCCGACTCGTACCGCGAGGTGATCACGGACGAGGAGGACCTGCCGGACGCCGACGAGGACGAGGAGGGGGAGTCGGAGGGAGACAAGGAGGCCCTGCGGCGGGTCATCGGCGGGACCCTCAACCACGAGAAGTTTCTCAAGGGAAGCAACACCGTGGACCTGCTGATCCTCACCCATCCCGACGCCGACCACTACAACAAGCTCTCGGCAGTGATGGACGACGGCGTCAGCTTCCTGAAGGTCTACCACAGCAAGAAACGGGTCGACTACGCCAAGGGGTCCACCAGCGGGTGGATCGTGAACCACGCCGCCGACACGAACCTCATCTTCGAGGTGGACCACCACGAGAACGGCGGCGACCAGGTGATCGCGCTCAACGGCGTGCCCGTCCTCGCCCCGCCCAAGGGCGGGGACCCGCCCTTGGGCGGCGTGCTCGACGGCAAGGGCGGCATCCTCATCCTCGACGAGCCGGACTGCAAGATCTCGCTGCTGTCGGGCAACGTGAACACGATCACGCACAAGGACCACAGCACGCCCGCGAACCGGGGCAGCCTGGTGGTCCTCATCGAGGTGTTCGGCAAGAAGCGGCTGCTGATGTCCGGGGACGCCACGCTCAACACCGAACAGTACGTGGTGGACTACCACTCGGCCAGGATCGAGGGCGTCGACCTGGCGACCGCGAGCCACCACGCCAGCGACAACACCTCCGCCCTGCCCGCGTACGTGAAGAAGGTCAAGCCCAAGCAGCTCCTGGTGAGCGCGGGCAAGCAGATCAAGATGCACCACCTGCCCTCCGCGACCGTCCTGAACCGGTACATGGCCGTGATGGCGACGGCGCAGAAGATCCCCGAACACACCCTGTACTTCTGGGCTCCGGGTGGCCTCAACAGCTACAACGCCGAGTCGATGAAGACCGAACTGCCCGTCTACATCACCGGTTCCTACGGCACCTGGCCGTACTCGATCCTCGCCAAGGACAACAAGTGATGACGCCCGAACAGCTCAAAGCGGCCCTGCGCGCGGGGGGCACGGCCCTGGACCTGGACGTCGCGACGCTCGGCTCGCCCCTGCTCTCGGCCCACCTCGGGGAACGGTTCACCCTCGGCGCCGTCACCGGCCGCACCGAGCTCGCGAACGGCGTGACCGTGACGGGCACCGGCACGAGCGGCCCGTTCACCGGCCTCGCGGTGACCGCCACCTTCACGAGCGACGGCTCGGCGGTCACCGTCGACATCACCGGGACCGGCGACGAGAGCTGGACGTTCGTCACGGCCTACCCCGTGCTCAAGGCCACCCTCTTCGAGACGCTCAGATTCCGGCGCCCGGCGCTCCACCTGACCTCGGCCGGGCTCGCCTTCACCGGCACGCTGATCATCACCACCCCGATGGCGCCGCTGGACCTGATGATGCCCGGCGCGGTCCACGCGGTGACCGGCGAGATCGAGATGGTCACCGAGATCGAGGGGCTGGGCCTGGACATCACCCCCGTACCGGACATCGTGCTCTACGGTCCCGAAGACCGCACCCTCGACCTCGGGCTGCTCACCCTGACCGACCTGCGGTACGAGATCTTCGCCGACCCGTGGCTGAACTACGCGACCGGCGACATGGACCCACGAGGCCGGATCGCGCTGACCGGCGCCATCCCGTTCACCGCGTCGGGCACGACGCACCAGGTGCTCATCGGCGCCGACGTCTTCGGCTGGGGCGAGAGCCTTGTGTTCAAGGCCGACCTCGGAGAGCTGGGCGAGGCCGCCTTCGAGGAGATCGCCGCCTTCCTCGGGCAGGGCTCGCTGGACATCCCTTTCGACGTCGAGGTCACCGCCCCGGTGGTGCCCCGCGACCTCACCGTCCGGGTCACGCCGAAGGCCACCCGGATGATCTCCCACGTCTCGCTCACCCTGCAGACGTCGCACGAGTGGGATCTCGGCCTGTTCGTCGTGCAGGCCGTGGACCTCACCTTCCGGGTGGACGACCCGCTCGGCGAGGCCCGCGTCACCGTCGGACTGGCGGGCCTGTTCGGGATCGGCGAGCACGGCACCCTGGAGATCGGCGCGGGGCTCGGCGACTCCCTCGCCCTCGGCGGCGCCCTGCGCGAGGGTGACCCGCCGCTGAGCATCCGCGAGGTCTGGCGGGAGTTCACGAACGAGACCGACGCGACCCACCTGCCCGACCTCAAGGTCGAGCACTTCGACCTGTCGGCTGTGCTCCCCTCGGGGACGAACCCGCTGACCGTCTCGGCGGTGCTCGAGGTGGACGGGCAGTGGAGGATCGCCGAAGGCGTGATGCTGGAGGATCTGAGGTTCGCCTTCGACATCGAGGACGACGTCACGTTCGCCTCCTCGGCGGCGCTGCTGGTCTCCACCGTCGGGGTGTACGTCTCGGCGACCTACGACGCCGCCGAAGGCTGGAGGTTCGAGGGCGGCAGCAGGCCAGGTCAGCGACTGCCGATCGGCGAGATGATCGGCTCGCTGTCGGCGCGGTTCGGCGCTCCGCCGCTGCCCGCGCCGCTGGCCGGGCTCACCGTGCACGACCTGGCGGCCTCCTTCGCGACGAGGACCGCGCGGTTCCTCTTCACCGCCGGCATGCGCTTCCCGATCGACACGACCGAGGTGGACCTGAGCGTCGCGATCGACACGTCGGCGGGCACGTACGACGGGGCGATCGCGGTCCTGGTGAGGCCCGGCCTGGAGCTGGACTTCGGGGTGCACTTCGCGCGGCAGGCCGACGCGAACCGGTTCGCGGCCACCTACCGGCGGGGCGGCACCGCGCCCACGCTCAGGGAACTCGTCGCGGCGCTGGTGCCCTCGGCCGCGGCAGGCATCCCGGACGACATCGTGGTGGGCGTCGACGACGCGCTGCTCGCCGTCGAGGGCGACACCCACGTCTTCGAGGTCGACCTCACCGCCACGGTGGATCTGTCCAAGCTGCCCGTCGTCGGGCCGCGCCTGAGCGGGGACCAGGTCGTCGGGTTCGACCCGCTGCGCGTCCTGGCCACCACGGGGACGCTCACCCCCGAGCAGGTCACCGCGCTGAACGCGATCCTGCCGCCGGGCGTGGCGCGGCTGGAGGCCGAGGAGTACCCCAAGGGGTTCGCCTTCAGCGGACACCTGCGGCTCGGGCCGCTGGAGCGGGCCGTCACGCTGCCCGTCGGCACGCCCGCCCAGGTGACGCCGACGCAGGCGAAGACCGCCGACGACGTGCTGTGGTACAGGGCGCAGGCCGACTTCGGGCCGGTCCACGTCGAACGGGTGGGATTGGCCTACGAGCACGTTCCGGACCGGCCCGCGCGGCTCGTCGTGCTGGCGGACGCCTCGATCTCGGCGGGCGGGCTCACGCTGACCTGCGACGGGCTGTCGGCGGCGGTGTCGCTCGCGGACCCGACCGCCCCGCCGACGTTCGGCCTGGCCGGGCTCGGCGTCTCCTACAGCGGCGGCCCGGTCACGGTGAGCGGGGCGTTCCTGGCGAACACCGTGACGTACCAGGGCAAGAGCCTGGCGGCCTACAGCGGCAAGGCCGTCATCGGCACCGAGACGTTCACCGTCGGCGCGCTCGGCTCCTACATGCAGCTGCCCGAGGGGCCTTCGCTGTTCGTGTACGCCTTCCTGGACTACCCGGTCGGAGGACCCGCGTTCTTCTTCGTCGAGGGGATCGCGGCCGGGTTCGGCTACAACCGCAGGATCGTCGCACCCCCCGTCGAGAGGATCGCCGACTTCCCGCTGGTGGCCGAGGCCATCGGCGCGGTCGTACCGGGCACCCTGGCGACCGAGCTGGCCCGCCTGGAGGAGGACCTGCCGCCCTCGCCCGGCGACCTCTTCCTCGCGGCGGGCGTCCACTTCACCTCGTTCAAGATGATCGACTCGTTCCTGCTGGTGACGGCCCAGTTCGGGCACCGCTTCGAGATGAACGTGCTCGGCCTGTCCACCCTGGTCCTGCCGGTGCTGGACGCGGCGCAGGCGGGGGTCACGCCCGTCGCCGAGATCCAGCTCGCGCTGAGGGCGAGGTTCGCGCCGGACGACGGGTACTTCTCGCTGCAGGCGCAGCTCACGTCCAACTCCTACCTGCTGTCGCGAGCGTGCCGCCTGACGGGCGGGTTCGCGTTCGTCACCTGGTTCGGCGACGAGCACCGGGGCGACTTCGTGCTCAGCGTCGGCGGCTACCACCCGCACTTCGACGTGCCCGACCACTACCCGGCCGTCCCGCGACTGGGATTCTCCTGGCAGGTCACGCCGCAGCTCAGCATGAAGGGCTCGGCCTACTACGCGCTCACCCCCGGCGCGCTGATGGCCGGGGCCGCGCTCAGCGCCGTCTACGAGGACGGGTCGCTGCGGGCCTGGTTCGACGCGGCGATGGACTTCCTCATCGCCTGGCAGCCCTACCACTACGAGGCCGGGCTGCGCATCGGCGTCGGGGCCTCCTACACGTTCGAGTTCCTGGGCACCCACACGATCACCGCGCACGTCGGCACCGACGTGCGGTTCTGGGGGCCGGAGTTCGGCGGCACGGCCACGATCGACCTGGACGTCATCTCGTTCACGATCTCGTTCGGGTCCTCGTCCGGCACGTCGGCGCGGCCCGTTCCGTGGGGCCGGTTCAGGGCGGCGCAGCTGCCGGCGGACGCCGACGTCGTCACGGTCGTGTCGCGCGGCGGCTCGCCGAAGGACTCCTCGGGCACCCATCTGGGCACGGTCGACCCGGCCGGCCTGGAACTGCTCGTCGACTCGGCCGTGCCCGCCACCTCGGCCACCTCCGCGGGGACCGCGCTGGAGGGCACCGGGGCCGCGCCGTTCGGGATCGCGCCGGTGGGTGCCGCCCCCGGCACGTTCACCTCGGTCCAGACGATCAAGGTCACCCGTGGCGGGGAGACGGTGAACTCCGCCTTCCGGTTCGAGCCGGTCGGCAAGAGCCTGCCCGCCGCGCTGTGGGGCGACCGGCTCACCCCGTCGTTGGGCGAGCCCGCGCTGCGCGACGACCTGCTCACCGGGTACGTCGTCCGGCCGAACCCACCACGGGAACCGGCGACGATCCAGAGCCTTCCGCTGTCGAGGCTGAGGGCCGCCACGTCCCTGTTCAGCGACCCGGCCTTCTCCTGGACGAAGCCGTCGGCGTTCACCCGGGCCGCCGACCAGAGGCTGGACCTGGCGGCCGGGGCGCGGGCCCGCTCGGCCATCGCGGGCAAGCTGCTACCGGGCCTGGGGATCGACCTGAACGGGCTGAGCGCGACCGACTTCCTTCAGGCCCCGGAGGTGGGCTCATATGGCTGACGACCTGACCTTCCTGGCGTACCGGCGGCCGTCCCTGCCGCTGGGCGACTACACGATCAAGGCCACGCAGGACCTGAGGAGCGTCGCTCCGGCGACGAAAGTGGATCCCACCACCTTCGAGACGACCCGGACGTTCAGCGTGAGCGGGGAAAGGTTCACGCTGACACCGGGGACGGTGCGGTCGGTGTTCCCGCCGAACGGGAGCCTCGGCGAACACTCCGCCGTGCTGCCCCACATGGTGCTCGACCGGGCGACGCTGCCGTGGGAACGGAGCGCGACGGCGCAGACCGGGACGCCGGCGACGGCACCGCCCTGGCTCGCCCTGCTGGTGTTCAGCGGGGACGAGGAGCCGATACGCAAGACCGTCACGCTCGGGACGCTCGCCTCGGGAGGGGCCTACATTCCGGCGCCGGTCCTGGAGCGGGGACAGAACGGGTCCGACCCGGTGAACGTGATCGACGTGCCGCGCTCCCTGCTGGTCTCGATCATGCCGAGCCGCAGCGACCTGGAACGGCTCGCGCACGTCCGCCTGGCCGGTGAGGAGACCGCGGTCGTCATCGCCAACCGGCTTCCCGCACCGGGGGTCTCCTCCACCGTCCACCTCGTCTCGGTCGAGGGACGCTACGGTGCCTCGGGGTTCGACGGGGGACCGGACACGCCCGGAGCGCTGGTACGCCTGGTGACGCTGGCCGGCTGGCGCTTCTCCTGCGTGGCGAAGGAGTCCACCTTCCCCTACCTGGTCCGGGCGCTGGCCCACGAGGGGCGGCCATTCCGGCTGCCCGACAGCGGGGAGCCGGCGGCCGAGCCGTTCCTGCGCCAGGGGTACGTGCCCGTCGCGCACACGCTGCGGCAGGGCGGGCGGACGGCGTCGTGGTACCGGGGGCCGTTCGTCACCGGCGACTCCCCAGCCGACACTCGCTTCGGCGTTCGCACGCCGGACGAGCTGCTGCGCTACCACCCGTCGGCCGGGATGCTCGACATCGGCTACGCCGCGGCGTGGCAGCTGGGACGGCTGCTCACGCTGCAGCACGCCGCGGTGGCGAGAAGCGTCTACACCTGGAAGCGGCGACGGGCCATGGCCGAAGGGCGCGACGAGCCGTCCGGCCACCCGCTGGAGATCGCCGGCATCGACGACGCGATGCCCGACGACGTGAGGTCCTTCCTCGACGATCTCGCGCGGTTGCGCGGGGTGCCCTACCGCTACCTCGTGCCGGACGAGCGGCTGCTGCCCGTCGAGACGATCCGCTTCCTGCGGCTCGACCCGCGCTGGATCGCCCATCTGCTGGACGGGGCGACGAGCGTCGGCCGGGTCACCAGGGCCGACGCCGACCGGGACCGGCTGAGGCCGCCGCCGGTGGACACCTCGAAGGTCACCGGGGCGCTGATCCGTTCCGACCTCGTACCGGGCTATCCGGGGTTGCTCGTCGACGGGTACGCCTCGGCCGACGAGAGCGAGCCGCTGCCGCTGCTGCGACTCGAACGGCTGTCGCCGACGGTCCTGCTCTGCCTCTTCAAAGGCGTGCTGGGCCGCCTCGACCTGCGCCAACCTCCCGAGGAACAGCACTTCGGCGTGGAGCCGTCACCCGAAGGCCAGGCCACGGGCCGGTTCGGCAAGACCCTGCGCGCCGCCGACGGCTCACCGGGCCCGTCGATCCCGTCCCAGACGCTCGGCGCGTCCAGAACGGTGCCCGTCACGGCCCTGGCGAACGCGATGGCGGAGACCCTGAGGGTGTCTCCCTCCGTCTTCGACTCGGCCGCCTTCGCCCGCCAGATGATCGAAACCGCCGAACGCATCACGTTCCTCCGCATCCCCTGAGGCCGTTCACGGCGCGGCAGCCGACATCCGGCACGCGCCCCACCCGCGGTGTCGTGAAGCCTTCGGCCCGAAAACCTGTGGCCAGGTGTCGTGTCGAGGCGGTTTCATGTCACGGCATGAAGATCTTCGGTCCCGTGATCGACACCCGGCCCCTGTTCCCACGCGAACGTCGCGCGTTGCTCGACCTGCTCGGATCACTGGATCCGCAGGATTGGGAGCGGCCGACGGTCTGCCCGGGGTGGAATGTTCATGATGTCGTCGGACACGTTCTCAACGACTACCTGCGTCGGCTCTCGGGCGGTCGGGACGGGTACGGTGGTGCCGTTTTCGCCAGCGGTGAGACGTTGCCCGCCTACCTGGCACGTGTCAATGAGGAGTTCGTCCGGGCGTTTCGTCAATGCAGCCCGCAGGTGATGATCGAGCTGCTGGCCCATCTGGGCCCCGAGCTCGACGCCCTGTGGTCGGTCCGCGACTTGGACGCCCCCGCCGATCTGGACGTGTCCTGGGCCGCCACCGATCTGACCAGTCCCGCCTGGCTCGACATCGCCCGCGAATACACGGAGTTCTGGGTCCACCAGCAGCAGATACGCGATGCCGTCTCCCGCCCGGGCGCCGCTGACCCGGATCTGCTGGGTCCCGTCATCGACACGTTCCTGCGCGCGCTGCCCCACACCCTGCGGGCCGAGACCCGCCCCGAGGGCACGGTCATGCGATTCGACGTCACCGGCTCGGCAGGCGGTGTCTGGTTTGTCGCACGACAAGCCGGTCGATGGCACATGGCTCCTGGCGACACGGTGGACGAACCAGTCGCGCATGTCACGATGGATCAGGATGTGCTCTGGCGTCTCGCCAGTCGGGGAATCACCGTTGAGGAGGCGCGACGACGCTCGGGCACGCACGGCGACCTCGGCCTGACCTCGGCCGCGACCACTCTCCTCGCGGTCGTCCGGTAACCCACACGGCGGGTCCTTCGCCACCGAGACACCGGAACGGGGTGGCACCCGGCTGGGGTGGAGTGTCCCGCGCGACCGGAGTGGTGGCGATCCCGCCCGATGCCGGTGACCCCGGCGTTGGGCGGAGGTCCTGTCAGCCCTGCCGGTGGGACTTCGGTCGCGCTGACAGGGCCGCCGCCTGGGTGCGGCGCTCCATGCTGAGCTTGGACAGCATGTTGGAGACGTAGTTCTTGACGGTCTTCTCGGCCAGATGCATCCGCTCGCCGATCTGCCGGTCGGTCAGACCCTCGCCGATGAGTTCCAGGGTGTGCCGCTCCTGGTCCGTCAGCGCCTCCAGTCGTCGCCGTACGACCTCGCGGGTCACGGGCCGAGCCCCCGGGGCCAGATCTTTCCCTCGCCACTTGGGTTAGGTTAGGCTAACTTTAATCGCGTGCCTCCTCCCGTAAAGAGCGTGTACCTCGCCAAACGGCTGGCCGGTCTGTGCCTGCTGGGCGGCCTGCTGCTGCTCGCCGTGCTGGCCGGAATCGTGATCGGTGCCAAGCAGATCCCGCCCGGCCAGGCCCTGGCCGGGGTGTTCTCCCCGGACGGTTCGGAGAATGCGCTGATCATCCAGGAGTTGCGGCTGCCGCGCACGCTGCTGGGAATCGCCGTCGGGGCGGCGCTGGGACTGGCGGGCGCGCTCATGCAGGCGCTGACCCGCAACCCCCTGGCCGAACCCGGCCTGCTCGGTGTCAACGGCGGCGCCGCGGTGGCGGTGGTGACGGTGATCGGCCTGTTCCGGGTGGACGATGTCCTCGTCTACGTGTGGGCGGCGTTCCTCGGGGCGGCCGGAGCCGCGCTGCTGGTCTACCTGATCGGGTCGCGCGGCCGTTCGGGCGCCACACCCGCGCGGCTGGTCCTGGCGGGCGCCGGGATCAACGCGGTGTTCAGCTCCCTGTCGGCGGGGATGATGCTGCTCAGCCCGCGCAGTTTCAACGGCTTCCGTTTCTGGCAGGTGGGTTCGCTGTCCGGGCGTGACCTCGCCGTCTTCATGCGGATCGGCCCGTTCCTGCTGGCGGGAACGGTGCTGGCGCTCTGCCTGGCGCGACCGCTCAACGCCCTGGCCCTGGGGGAGGACACGGGGCGGGCGCTGGGCGCCCGGCCCGGCCGGACCCGGGCGCTGGGGGCGCTGGCGGTCGTGGTGCTGTGCGGTGCCGCCACGGCGGCGGTGGGGCCGATCGCGTTCATCGGGCTGGCGGTGCCCTTCGTGGTCCGGGCGCTGGTCGGTCCCGACCAGCGCTGGGTGCTGCCGTACTCGCTGCTGCTGGCGCCGGTGCTGCTGCTCGCCGCCGACGTCGCCGGGCGCGTGGTCGCGGCGCCCGGCGAGCTGGAGACGGGCATCGTCACCGCGTTCCTGGGTGCCCCCCTCCTGGCGCTGATGGTCCGTCGCGGAAGGGTTCCCCAACTGTGAGCACGAGTCGTGTCCTGCGCGTCGGGACGATGTCCCTGCGGTGGGAGCCGCGCGTCGTCGTGGTGTGCGTCGCACTGGTGGCCGTCACGCTGGGGGCGGCCGTGTCGGTGGTCGGCAGCGGTGACTTCCCCGTCTCCGCCGCCGAGGTGGTGGGAGCGCTGACCGGGCAGGGGGACCGGGCCACGGAGTTCATCGTGCTCACGTTGCGCCTGCCCAGGGTGTTCACCGGCCTGCTCGCCGGCGCGGCACTCGGCTTGAGCGGGGCCGTCTTCCAGAGCGTCACGCGCAACCCGCTGGGCAGCCCCGACATCATCGGGTTCACCACGGGGTCGGCCACCGGCGCGCTGTTGCAGATCCTGGTCATCGGCGGTGGCGCCGTCGCCGTCGCGGCCAGTTCCGTCCTCGGCGCGGTGCTGACCGCGCTCGCCGTCTATCTGGTCGCCTACCGGGGCGGGGTGCACGGCTACCGGCTGGTCCTGGTCGGGGTCGCCGCGGCCGCGATGCTCGAGGCGTTCAACGCCTACCTCGTCACCCGCGCGGAGTTGCGCGAGGCGTACGAGGCGGCATTCTGGCTCACCGGCAGCCTGAACGGCAGGGGCTGGCAGCATGCCTGGCCACTCGCCCTGGCCATGGCGGTGCTCGTACCGGTCGCGCTGGCCTTCGGGGGCCGGTTGCGCATGGGCGAGCTCGGAGACGACGCGGCCCGGGCGCTCGGCGTGCCGGTCCAGCGGACGCGGGCCGCGCTCGTGGTGATCGGGGTGGGACTGGTGGCGGTGGCGACCGCGGCGGTGGGGCCGGTCCCGTTCGTCGCGCTGGCCGCGCCGCAGCTGGCGCGCGGGCTCACCCGCAGGCCAGGTACGCAGCTCGTGCCGGCCGCGCTGATGGGCGCGGCGCTGCTCGTCTTCAGTGACCTGGTGACACTGCACCTGCCGGTCGCGGTGCCGGTCGGTGTGGTCACCGGCGTGCTGGGCGGCGTCTACCTGATCTGGCTGCTGTCGACGCGATGAGCCACCGCATGCGCGCCCGGGCACGGGCGGCGCGGCTAGGCGTCCTGGGATTCGGTCTCCAGGGTCGCGCCGCGCAGGCCGGTGAGCGTGAGGGCCAGAGCCAGCGCCAGCGCGGCGCTGGCCGTTCCGTACACGACGATCGCGGCACCGGGGGCCAGGTAACGGCCGAGCGCGCCCGCGCCGAGCGCGCCGACGGCCTCGCCGCCGGTCTCCTGGGCGGCCCACAGGGCGTTCACCCGGCCGAGGTAACCGTCGGGGGTGTGCGCCTGGATGAGGCCGTAGCGGATGATCTCCTCGATGGACGCGACGAAGCCGTACCCGAAGAGGATCGCGACGGCGAGCGCGGGATGCCGGGCCAGCCCGAGGCAGGCGAGGAGCACGAAGCCGCAGACCGACGCGACGAGCAGCGCCCTGCCAGGTGCGCGTGAGTGCACGACCCACCCGCTGGTGATCGAGCCGAGCACCGCGCCGCAGGCCGGCGCGGTGTAGAGCAGGCCGATCGTGGCGGGACCGCCGCCCAGCTGCAGGGTCGCGAACGCGGGCATGAGCACCGGAATGCCGCCCGCCACCATGAACAGCAGGCCGAGCAGCATGAGCGAGCCGACGACGCGGTGGGTGGCCACGAACCGCAGTCCGGAGCCGATCGCCCGCGACCGGTTCTCGGTGACCGCGACGGCCGGTCTCAGGGCGGGGAGCCTCGTCAGCAGGCCGAGGGTGACCAGGGTGCCGAAGGCCGCGGCCGCGTAGTTCCAGCCGACGCCGAACGCCGAGATGGTCAGGCCGCCGAGCGCGGGAGAGATCATCGAGCCGAGCCGTACGGTCAGCGCGTTGAGCGCGCCCGCCGCGACGAGCTTGTCCGGGGGGACCAGGGCGGGGGTCGCGGCCAGCAGCGCGGTGACGCTGACGCCGGTCGCCAGCCCGTCCCAGGCCGCGAGCACGTAGATCGCGGCCAGCGAGGGGGAGGGCAGGAAGGCGTTCAGCGCCAGCAGCGCGAAGCCCAGCCCGGCCGTGCCGCGCGCCAGGAGCATCAACCGGCGCCGGTCCTGCCGGTCGGCCAGCACCCCGCCCCACAGGAACCCGGCGAGCAGGGCGAACCCCTCGGCGGAGGAGACGGCGCCGACATGTACCGTCGATCCGGTCATCGCGTAGACCTGTACGGGCACCGCGACCAGGAGCATGCCGATGCCGAAGACCGACACGGTCCGTGCGACGAACACGTCGCGAAAGGCCCTGCTGGTTCTCAGCGGGCTGACGTCCATGGCCAGGCGGCGCAGCATCTTCGGGCTTCTCCTTGGCGGGCGAAATCAGTAAGGTGAGCCTAACCTTAGTTGACCTTCGGGAAAGAGGACAGAGCAGTGCAGCGGGTCCTTATGAATGGAAAGATCCACCGTGCCACCGTGACCCAGGCGGACCTGCACTACGTGGGTTCCCTGACGATCGACGCCGAGTTGATGGCCGCCGCCGACATCGTCGAGGGTGAGCAGGTCCACGTCGTCGACATCGACAACGGCGCCCGTCTCGTCACCTACGCGATCACCGGTGAGGCCGGCAGCGGGGTCATCGGTGTCAACGGCGCGGCCGCCCACCTGGTTCATCCGGGGCACCTGGTCATCATCATCTCGTACGGGACGTTCGACGCCGCGGAGGCGGAGGCGCACCGGCCCAAGGTCGTCCACGTGGACGGCGCCAACCGCGTCGTCGCGCTCGGCTCCGATCCGGCCGAGCCGGTCGCCGGTGCGGCGGCCCAGATCGCGGGGCGGTGACCGATGGAGGGGTTCACTCCGTGGCCCGAGGAGTTCGCGGCGCGCTACCAGGCCGAGGGGTACTGGGGCGACCGGCTGCTCGGCGACGTGCTGAGCGGGGGCGACCCCGAGCGGACCGCGCTCGTGGCCGGGGAGGAGCGGCTGACCTACGCCGAGCTGGACCGCCGGGCCGGACACACCGCCGCCGGCTTCGCGCGGCTGGGCATCCGGCGGGGTGACCGCGTCGTGGTGCAGCTGCCCAACACCGCCTCCTTCGTCGTCGTCTTCCTCGCCCTGGTGAGGATCGGCGCCGCCCCGGTGCTGGCCCTGCCCGCGCACCGGGGGAGCGAGATCGGCTACCTGTGCGAGCTGAGCGAGGCCAGGGCGTACGTCATCCCCGACACTCACGGCGGGTTCGACTACCGAGACCTGGCCCGTTCGCTGGCGGTGGAGCATGTCGTGGTGGACGGGGACGCCCAGGAGTTCCGCGCGCTGGCCGACCTCGACACCGGTGCGGAGACGGACGTGTCCGACGAGCGCCCCGACCCCGCCGACGTGGGGGTGTTCCTGCTCTCCGGCGGCACCACCGGGCTTCCGAAGCTCATCCCGCGCACCCACCGCGACTACGTCTACAACCTGGAGGCCAGCGCCGAGGTCTGCGGCTTCACCGCCGAGACCGTCTACCTCGTGGTGCTCCCGGTCGCGCACAACTTCGCGCTCGCCTGCCCGGGCGTCCTCGGGGTGTTCGCCAAGGGCGGCACGGTCGTGCTGGCACCCTCCGGGGCGCCCGACGAGGCGTTCCCGCTCATCGAGCGGGAGAGGGCGACCGTGTGCGCGGTGGTGCCGCCCATCGCGCTGCTCTGGCTGGAGGCGGCGTCCTGGTCGCAGGAGGACCTGTCGTCGCTGGAGCTGCTGCAGGTCGGCGGTGCCAAGTTCGCGGCCGAGCGGGCCGCGCAGGTTCCCGGCGTGCTGGGCTGTGCGGTGCAGCAGGTGCTGGGGATGGCCGAGGGGCTGCTCAACTTCACCCGCCTGGACGATCCCCGGGAGCTGGTCGACACCACACAGGGCAGGCCGCTGTCGCCGGCCGACGAGATCCTGGTGGTCGACTCCGGCGACGTGGAGGTCGCCCCCGGCGAGGTCGGCGAGCTGCTCACCCGCGGTCCCTACACCCTGCGCGGCTACTACCGCGCGCCCGAGCACAACGCGCGCTCCTTCACCCCCGACGGTTTCTACCGGAGCGGGGACCTGGTGCGGGTGCTCCCCTCCGGCCATCTCGTCGTGGAGGGCAGGGTCAAGGACCAGATCAACCGGGGCGGTGACAAGATCTCGGCCGAGGAACTGGAGAACCACCTGCTGGCCCATCCCGCGGTGCACGACGCCGCCGTGGTCGGTATGCCGGACCCGGTGATGGGGGAACGCACCTGTGCCTTCCTGATCGTGCGGGAGCAGGCGCCGACGCTGCGGGAGGTCAAGCAGTTCCTGAAGGAACGCGGCGTGGCGGGATACAAGTGGCCCGACCGTGTCGAACTGGTCGACGCCTTCCCCCGCACCCCGGTCGGCAAGGTCAGCAAGAAGGAACTCGCCGCCGGTCTGCGCTGAGCGCCGCACGCACGAGACGCCGGGGAAGCGGGCGTCTCGTGCGTGCGGCGCCCCTGCCCCCCCGCGACCTGGGAAAAGCGCCCTCGCGCGCACGGCAGGGGCGTCGCTCACCCGCGCGCGACCACGTACGGGGCGATGCTGGAGAGCTTCTCGCAGGTCTCCTCGTACTCGCGCTCGGGCGTCGAAGCGGACACGATGCCGGCGCCGGCCCGCAGCCATGCCCGGCCGTTCTCGGCGTAGAGGGCGCGCAGCACCAGGGCGGCGTCCATCGACCCGTCCCGCGAGACGGTCAGGACGGCCCCGGAGTAGAGCCCGCGCCGCTCCTCCAGCCGGGTGATCGCGTCGATCGCCTCCGGCTTGGGGATGCCGGAGGCGGTCACGCCGGGAAACAGCGCGTCGAGCGCGTCCCAGCAGGTGCGGCCGGGTGCCAGCTCGCCGCTGACACTGGAGCCCAGGTGCTGCACGCTGCCGCGCTCCTTCACCGCCATGAAGCCGGTGACCCGGACGGTGTCGGTCGCGCACACCCGATACAGCTCCTGCTGCGAGGTGCGTACCGAGACCGCGTGCTCGAAGATCTCCTTGGGATCGCTCTCCAGCTCGTGGCGGGTCAGCGAGTCCGTGCTCTCCCCCCGGCCGAAGGCCCGCGTGCCGGCCAGTGGCTGGGTCGTGACCGTGCCGTGCCCGTCGACGCTCGCCAGTACCTCGGGGCTGAACCCGGTGGCCTGGAAGCCGTCCAGGTCGAGGAGGAACGAGCGGGCCGGGGTGTTGGCGACACGACCGCACACGTACGTCGCGACGACGTCGACGGGGAACGGGATCGGCAGCCGGCGGGAGACGATGACCTTCTGGTAGAGCCCGGCGGCGATCTCGGAGACCGCCTGCGCGACCCGCGACCGGTAGTGTTCGCCGCCGGAGCGCACGTCGACCGGCGACGGTGCCGCGATCCGGGACGGGCCGGGGGCGGACAGCAGCCTGGCGACCCGATCGGCCTCGCCGGCGTCGGCGCTCACCACCAGCGCGCGTCCCGCCTCGACGCGCACCTCGGTGCGCGGCACGATCAGATGGGCGAGCCGGCCCGCCGGGACGCTCGCGGCGAACTCGAACGCGATCCAGCCGTAGGCGTTCCAGGCCGGCCAGGGGGCCGCGCCGAACACCGCCTCCAGTGCCGCGGCCGGCCGGCCCGACCACGGCTCTTCCACGGAGGGCCCGTCCGGCCAGCGGCTGCGCACGACTCCGGGTTCGAGGATCACCTCGCCCGACACCCCGCCCGCGAAGGTCCACAGGCCAGGTCTTTCGTACACGATGTAGTCGTCGAACAGCCCTGAGCCGGCCAGGCGGGTGACCAGGTGCAGTGGATCGACCGGGCTGTCGACGACCACCTCCGTGCGCACCTCATCCGTACCGATGCCAAAGGACACAAGACCCACCCCTCTGAGGGACCGGAAAATCCGATCAATTTAGGCAAGGCTAACCTTGTGCCGATTTAATAGGCAAGGCTAACCTTACCTTCAGGTGGGGTGATCGTCTGGCCCCGGACCCACAAAGAAAGAGTTGAGCGTGCGGGAACAGCAGGACGTCGCACGGCGGCGCGAACTGATGCGGCGGATGATGGCCGAGGCGGGGCTCAGCCCCGGCAGGGACCGGATCGTGCCACGCGGGTCCGGCGGTCCCGCACCGCTGTCCTACGCGCAACAGAGCATGTGGCTGCACCACCGGACGTTTCCCACCAGCCCGGCCTACAACGTCTGCCTGCTGGTGCACATGTCGGGTGAGCTCGACCCGGAGGCGCTGCGCGAGGCGCTGCGCGCCCTCCTCCGCCGCCACGCGGTGCTGCGCACCGTCTACGACGACCGTGACGAGAACGGGCCGGTGCAGCACGTCCTGGCCGACGACTCCCTCGACCTTCCGGTGCGCGACTGCGCCGACGCCGAGGCACGCGCCGGGCGACTCGCGGCGCTCCCCTTCGACCTGCGCGCCGAGAGGCCGATCCGGCTGGAACTGCTCCGGCTCGGCACGCGGAGGTACGCCCTCGTCCTGGTCGTGCACCACATCGCCTGGGACGGCATGACCTGGGGTTCGCTCTCGCGCGACCTGTCGGCGCTGTACCGGGCCGCCGTCCTGGGGGAGCCCGACGGCCTTCCCACGCTGACCGTCCAGTATCCGGACTTCGCCGCCTGGGAGCAGGGCCGCCCGCGCTCCTCCAAGGAGATGGACTACTGGCGGCGGCGCCTCGACCCGCCGCCCGCGCCCCTCGACCTGCCCGCCGACCGCCCGCGCGGCGCGACCGCCTCCGAACGGGGCGGACGCCGGGCGCGCCGTTTCGACGACACGGTCACCGAGGGGATGCGGAGGCTGGCCGCCGCTGAGAACGTCACCCCGTACATGGTGATGCTCGCCGCCCACGCGGTGCTGCTGCACCGCTACACCGGCGCCGTCGACATCGCGATCGGCTCGGCGGTCATGAACCGCGAGCACACCGAGATCGAGCGGCTGGCCGGAAACTTCGGCAACACCCTCGTGCTCCGCACCGACCTGTCCGGCGCGCCCACCTTCCGCGAGGTCCTGCACCGGGTCCGCGACACCTGCACCGAGGGGTTCGCCCACCGGACGCTGCCGTACGACACGATCGTCCAGGAGCTGCGGCCCGCACGGCAGCGCGGCAGGTCGCCGTTCTTCGACACCATGCTGCTGTTCCTCACCCAGGAGATCGGCGAGCTGGACCTGCCGGGCGTCACCACGAGCTGGACGCACATCCACAACGGCACCACCCACTTCGACCTGTCGCTTGAGGCGTTCGTCAGGCCACAGGGCATGACCGTCGAGGCCACCTTCCGGCGCGAACTGTTCGACGACGAGCGCGTCGACGCGCTCCTGGCCCACCTGGAGACGCTGCTTGAGAGCGCGCTGAGCCGCCCGGACCTGCGGATCGCCGACCTGGAGTTGCTCGCCGCGGACGAACTGGCCCTGCTGGCGGAGTGGAACGACACCGGGTGTCCCGTCCAGGACACGACGGTGACCTCCCTGTTCGAGGAGCAGGTCGCGCGCACCCCGGACGCGGTCGCCGTCGAAGGCGGGGCCGACGGCTGGGTCGACGGTGAGCCGGGCGCGCTCACCTATGCGGAGCTGGACCGGCGGGCCTCGGGTCTCGCCCGGCTGCTGCGCGAGCGCGGCGCGGGACCCGACCGGGTCGTCGCGCTGGCCCTGCCCCGTACCCCGGACCTGGTGGTCGCGCTGCTGGCCGTGCTGAAGTCCGGCGCCGCCTACCTGCCGCTGGACACCGAGCACCCGGCCGACCGGCTGGCCTACATGCTCGGGGACGCGGACCCGCTCTGCGTGATCGCGACTCCGGAGACCGCCGCCCTCCTCCCGGAGGGAACCGCCGTGCTGACACCGTCCGGATCCCTGCCCGAGCCCGAGCCGTCACATCCGGCCCGAGGCGGCGACCTGGCGTACGTCATCTACACCTCGGGCTCGACCGGCCGCCCCAAGGGCGTGGCGATCCCGCACTCCGCGCTCACCGCGTTCCTGCTCACGATGCGGGAGCGTCTGGCCCTGGGCGCGGCGGACCGGCTCGTCGCGGTGACCACGATCGCCTTCGACATCGCGGCGCTGGAGCTGTACGTACCGCTGATCAGCGGCGCGACCGTCGTGCTGGCCGGACGTGAGACCGTGCGCGACCCCGCGGCGCTGGGCGGCCTGCTCGCCGGGGCGACCATCGTCCAGGGCACCCCTTCGCTGCTGGGCTCGCTGGAGCCGGCCGCCCTGGCCGGGCTGCGGGTGCTCGTCGGCGGCGAGGCCCTGCCGGCCGCGCTCGCCGGGACCCTCCACTCGGTGGCGGCGTCGGCGGTCAACGTGTACGGGCCGACCGAGGCGACGGTCTGGGCGACCTCCGCCGACCTGCCGGCGACGGGGATCGGCCGCCCGTTCCCCAACACCCGCGCGTACGTCCTGGACCCCGCGCTGCGTCCCGCGCCGGTCGGCGTCCCCGGGGAGCTCTACCTCGCGGGCGAGCAGCTGGCCCGCGGCTACACCGGCCGTCCGGGGCTGACCGCGGAACGCTTCGTCGCCGACCCCTTCGGCCCGCCGGGCGAGCGCATGTACCGCACCGGGGACCTGGCCCGCTGGAGCCGCGACGGGTCGCTGGAGTACCTGGGGCGCGGCGACGACCAGGTGAAGATCCGCGGATTCCGGATCGAGCCCGACGAGGTGCAGGCCGTGCTCGCCGCCCACCCCGGTGTCGCGCGGGTCGCGGTCGTGGTCCGCGAGGACAGGCCGGGCGAGCGGAGACTCGTCGCCTACGTCGTGCCGCGCCCCGGCTTCCGGGAGGCGGACCTGCGGGCCGCCGCGGCCGGAGTGCTGCCCGAATACATGCTGCCCGGTGCGGTGGTCACCCTTGAGGAACTGCCGCGGACCGTCAACGGCAAGCTCGACCGGACCGCGCTGCCCGCACCCGAGGTACAGGTGTCGAGCCGGGGGCCGCGCGACGACCGCGAGGCGGCGCTCTGCGCGGTCTTCGCCGAGACGCTCGGCCTGGACACGCTGGGAATCGACGACGACTTCTTCGCGCTGGGCGGCCACTCCCTGCTGGCCACCCGCCTCGCCGGCCGGGTGCGCGCCACGCTCGACGCCGAGCTCACCATCGCCGACGTCTTCGAGGCGCCCACCGTCGCCACGCTGGCGCCCAGGCTGGTGCGGGGCACCCGGCCGAGAGTGCGTGACGTGACCAGACCCGAGGTCGTCCCCGCCTCGGCGGCCCAGCGCGGCTTCTGGTTCGAGGAGCGGCTGCGCGGCCCCTCGGCCGCCGACGCGCTCCCGCTCGGCCTGCGTCTGTACGGCCCGGTCGACGTCGACGCGCTGCGTGCCGCGTTCGGCGACGTCGTGGCGCGGCACGAGGCGCTGCGCACCCTGCTGGTGGAGGGCCCCGACGGGTTGCCGGTCCAGCGTGTCGTAGAGGTCGGCGAGGTCGGCGGGATCGCGTTCGACGTGGTGGACGCGCGCGGCTGGACCGAGGCGCGGCTGCGGGCCGCCGAGGTGCGGGCCGCCTCGCACGTCTTCGACCTCGGCGCCGACCTGCCGATCCGGGCGACCCTGCTGCGTGTCTCCGCCGAGGAGTCCGTCCTGGTCGTGCTCCAGCACCACGCCGCCGCCGACGAGTGGTCGTTCACGCCGCTGCTCGCCGACCTGTCCCGCGCCTACACCGCCCGCGGCGCGGGCACCGCGCCCGACTGGGCCCCGCTGCCCGTGCAGTACGCCGACTACGCCGTCTGGCAGAGCCGGACCACCGGTTTCACCGACCAGCTGGCCTTCTGGGAGCGGACGCTCCACGAACCACCCGAGGAGAGCACGCCGCCGGCCGACCGGCCCCGGCCCGCCGAGGCGAGCCACCGGGGCGGGCTGGCCTCGTTCGAGCTGCCGCTGGCCGGTGCGCGCAGGCTGGCCCTGGAGACCGGAACCAGTGTGTTCATGGTCCTGCACGCCGCCGTGGCCGCGCTGCTGCACCGGGCGGGCGCGGGCGATGACGTCGCGCTCGGCTCGCCCATCGCGGGCCGGGCGGACGCGGACCTCGCGGACCTGGTCGGGGTGTTCGTCAACCTCGTCGTGCTCCGCACCGACCTGTCGGGGGACCCGAGTTTCACCGAACTGCTCGAGCGGGTCCGGCACACCGACCTCGCCGCGTTCTCCAACTCCGACGTGCCGTTCGAGCAGGTCGTGGAGCGGCTCGCGCCGGAGCGCTCGCTCGCCCGCAGCCCCTTGTTCCAGGTGATGATCGTCCACCAGCGGCTGGAGGACGTGCGGCTGCGGCTGCCCGGCGTGCGCGCCGAGCCGTTCCTGCCCGAGACCGGCGGCGTCAAGTTCGACCTGGACATCTACTTCGCCGAGGGCGAGGAGCGGATCGAGGGGTTCGTCGCCTACGCCACCGACCTCTTCGACGCGGGGACCGTCACCGGCCTGCTCGCCGACCTCGGCGAACTGCTCGATCGGGTCACCGAGGACCCGGCGCGGCGCCTGTCGTCGCTCGGTGCCCCGGTCACCAGGCCCGACACCGTCCGCGAGTTCCCCCCGCTCACCGTCGCCGAGCGGATCGAGGCACAGGTGGCGCGCACCCCGCACGCCACGGCCGTCGTCTGCGGCGGCACCGTGCTCGACTACGCCGAACTGGACGAGCGGGCCGAGGCCCTCGCCGACCGGCTCGCCGCGGCGGGAGCGGGCCCCGAGAAGATCGTCGCGATCGCGCTGCCCCGCTCGGCCGAGTTCGTCGTGGCGTTGCTCGCCGTGCTCAAGACCGGTGCGGCCTACCTGCCCGTCGACACGACCTATCCCCGCTCCCGGATCGAGATGATGCTCGGAGTCGCCCGGCCCCTGCTGGTGGTCGGCGCCGACGAGCCGCCCCTGGACGCGCCGCCCCGCGCCCGGCACCGGCCCCACCCCGACCACCCCGCGTACGTGATCTTCACCTCGGGGTCCACCGGGACGCCCAAGGCCGTCGTCGGAACCCAGCGGGCGCTGGCCAACCGGCTCGCCTGGGGCGCCGATCTCGCCGCGGTCGGCGTGCGGGTGGCCAAGAGCTCCCCGGCCTTCATCGACGGCAGCACCGAACTGCTCGGCGGCCTCATCGCCGGTGACACCGTCGTCGTCGCGGACGACGAGACCGCCACTGACGCGCTCGCCCTGGCCGAACTGATCCGCGGCCACGGGGTGAACCTGGTGACCGTCGTGCCGAGTCTGCTGGCCGCGCTCCTGGAGACCGGAGAGTTCGGCTCGGTGACCACGTGGGTGAGCAGCGGCGAGGCCCTGCCCACCGCCCTGGCCGAGCGGGTCCCCTCCCGGCTGGTCAACCTGTACGGCTGCTCGGAGGCGGCCGGGGACAGCCTGATCGCCGAGGGCGGCGGCGGGCTGGTCCCGATCGCCAACACCGTCGAGTACGTGCTGGACGCCGGGCTTCGCGAGGCGCCGGTCGGCGAGCTCTACCTGGCCGGAGACGGCCTGGCGCGCGGGTATCTCGGTGACCCGGCCCGCACCGCCGAGCGGTTCGTGGCCAACCCCTTCGGCCCGCCGGGCTCGCGGCTCTACCGCACCGGCGACCGGGTGCGCCGCCGCCGCGACGGCAGCCTGGACTTCCTGGGCAGGGCCGACGACCAGATCAAGATACGTGGCTTCCGGGTCGAACCCGGTGAGGTCGAGGCGGTGCTCGCCGCCCGGCCCGGCGTGCGGCAGGCGGCCGTGGCGGCCCGCCCGGGCCCGCGCCTGGTCGGCTACATCGTGGGTGAGACCGGCCTCGACCTCGACGCATTGCACGCCGGGCTCGCTGAGATCCTGCCGGACCACCTGGTCCCCTCGGTGCTCGTCGGCCTCGACCGGCTGCCGCTCACACCCAACGGCAAGCTGGATCGGCGGGCGCTGCCCGAGCCGGCGGCCCGTGAGGGCCGGGCGCCGCGGACCGACGCCGAGCGCGGCCTCGCCGGGCTCGTCGCCGAGACCCTCGGGCGGGACGGCGTCAACGCCGACGACGACTTCTTCCGCACCGGCGGCGACAGCATCAGCGCGGCCCTGCTGGTGGGACGCGCCCGCCGCGCGGGCCTCTCCTTCACGGTCCGCGACGTCTTCCGGTCGCGTACCGTCGAGGCCCTGGCCCGGATCGCGGTGGCCCTGCCCGCCGATGTGCCCGCCGACGCCGCGCGGGTCCACCCCGAGAGCGTGACGGCACCCTCGGGCGGGTCGTCCGAGTCGCGCGCCGAACTGCCGCTCTCGCCGCTGCAGGAAGGGCTGCTGTTCCACCTGATGCTGGCCGGCGGGGACCGCGACGTCTACGTCCAGCAGGCCGTGGTGACCCTGTCGGGGCCCGTCGACCCCGGCCGCCTCGCCGAGGCCGCGCGCCAGGTGCTGCTGAAGTTCCCCAACCTGCGGGCCGGGTTCCGCACCGACGGCGGCCGGGCGGTGCAGTTCGTCCCGGAGCGGTTCGAGGTCGACTGGACCTATGCCGAGACCGGCGAGGCGGAGGCGCTGGAGGCGTTCGTCGAGGCACAGCGCGCCCGGCCGTTCGTCCCCGACTCCCCGCCGCTGATCCGCTTCGCGCTGGCCAGGGTGGGCGAGGACGACTTCCGGCTGGTGCTCACCTCCGAGCTGATCCTGCTGGACGGCTGGTCGGGGGGCCTGCTGGTCACCTCGCTGCTGGAGTTCTACACCGACGCCGACGCCGAGCGGAACCGTCCCGTGGTCGGTTTCCACACCTACCTCGACTGGGTGAACGGGCAGGACCGGCAGGCCGCGACCAAGTCCTGGGGCCGCGCTCTGGACGGGATCGACGAGCCGACTCTGCTCAGGCCCGAGTCGGCCGACCGTCCCGCCGACCTCGCCGGTGCCGGGGAGATCCACCGCGCGCTGCCCGAGGACCTCACCGCCCGGCTCGGTGCCCTCGCCCGAGAGTCCGGGCTCACCCTCGCCGCCCTGTACGAGAGTGCCTGGGGGCTGCTGCTGGCGGGCCTCACCGGCCGTGACGACGTGGTCTTCGGCGTCTCGGTGTCCGGTCGTCACCCCGACGTGGACGGCGTCGAGTCCGTCGTCGGGCTGCTGTTCAACACGGTCCCCGTCCGGGTGCGGGCCGCCGCGGCGGACCCGTTGCGTGCCGTACTGGAACGGACGCAGACCTTCCAGTCGGAGCTGTTCGACCACTCCTACGTCGCGCTCGCCGACGTGCAGCGGGTGACGGGCCTCGGGACCCTCTTCGACACCCTCTTCGTGTTCCAGAACTTCCCCGGCATGCCCACCGACCGCGGCTTCGGCCCCGGAGGCGACGTGCGGGTGCTCGGCCGCCAGGTCCGCGACGCGACCCACTACCCGATCACCATGGTCGTCGAACCCGGTGCGGGCCTGCGCGTCATGTACCAGGGCGACGCCTTCACCGAGGCCGAGACCGAACGTCTCACCGACCGGTACGTGCGGGTCCTGGAGACGCTCGCCGCCGCGCCCGAGACCCCCTGCCACCGGCTCGACCTGCTCCTGCCCGACGAGCACGACCGGCTGCGCCGCGACTGGGCCGAGGCCGAACGGCCGGTGCCCGACCTCACCATCGCCGAGCTGCTCGCCGAGCAGGCCGAGCGCACCCCGCACGAGCCCGCCCTGGTCTCCCAGCCCGACGTGCGGCTCACCTACGCCGAGCTGGACGCCGCGGTCAACCGCCTGGCCAGGCTGCTCAGGGCGTACGGGGCGGGCCCCGAGCGGGTGGTCGCCCTGGCGCTGCCCCGGTCGGCGGAGATGGTCGTCGCGCTGTTCGCGGTGCTCAAGACGGGCGCCGCCTACCTGCCCCTGGAGCTGGACTACCCGGCCGAGCGGCTGGACTTCATGCTGGCCGACGCCGCCCCGGTCTGCCTGGTCTCGCACCGCGACATCGCCGCCGGACTGACCTGCCCGGGGGCCTCGATCCTGCTCGACGACCCGGCCGTACAGGAGCGGCTGGCCGCGTTGCCCGGCGCCGGGCTCACCGGGGAGGAACTGCCCGATTTCGGCAGGGGCGTGCCGGGCCGGCTGGACCACCCGGCGTACGTGATCTACACCTCCGGTTCCACCGGGCGCCCCAAGGGCGTGGTCACCCCCTACCGGGGTCTGACCAACATGCAGTTCAACCACCGGGCCAACATCTTCGACCCGGTGGTGGCCTCGGCCGGGCGAAGGCTGCGGATCGCGCACACCGTGTCGTTCTCCTTCGACATGTCGTGGGAGGAGCTGCTCTGGCTCATCGAGGGCCACGAGGTGCACGTCTGCGACGAGGAGTTGCGGCGCGACGCCGAGGCGCTCACCGAGTACCTGCGGCGTCACCGGATCGACGTGATCAACGTGACGCCGACCTACGCGCAGCAACTCCTGGAGGAGGGGCTGCTGGAAGGGGAGCACCGCCCGCCGCTGGTGCTGCTGGGCGGCGAGGCCGTCCCCGCGGCGGTCTGGGACCGGCTCGCGCGGGCCGAGGGGGTGCTCGGCTACAACCTCTACGGCCCGACCGAGTACACGATCAACACGCTGGGCGGCGGCACCGAGGACAGCGCCACGCCCACGGTCGGCAGGCCGATCTGGAACACCCGCGGCTACGTGCTCGACGGCTGGCTGCGGCCGGTGCCGCCGGGCGCGCCGGGGGAGCTCTACATCGCGGGCGCGGGCCTGGCCCGCGGCTACCTCGACCGGCCCGGCCTGACCGCCGAACGGTTCGTGGCCGACCCGTTCGGCGGCGGCCGGATGTATCGGACCGGCGACCTGGTGCGGGTGCGCCAGGACGGCAACATCGACTTCCTGGGCCGCACCGACGAGCAGGTGAAGATCCGCGGCTACCGGGTCGAGCTCGAGGAGGTCGAGAGCGCGCTGGCGGCCGAGCCCGGCGTCGGGCAGGCGGCCGTCATCGCGGTCGGCACCGACGTGCCCGGTGTGAAGCGCCTCATCGGCTACGTGGTGCCCGACGGCGCCGCGCGGCCCGACGCCGAGCGCGAGCACCTGGCGGAGTGGCGGCAGATCTACGACGCCGAGTACACCGAGATCGGCACGGCGGTGCACACCGAGGACTTCGCGGGCTGGGACAGCAGCTACGACGGGCTGCCCATCCCGCTTGCGCACATGCGCGAGTGGCGCGACACCACGGTGGCCCGCGTCCAGGCCCTCAACCCCCGGCGGGTGCTGGAGATCGGCGTCGGCACCGGCCTGCTGCTGTCGCGGCTCGCCCCCGGCTGCCAGGAGTACTGGGGTACCGACTTCGCGGCCCCCGTCATCGCCAAGCTCCAGGCGGACCTCGGCCCCGACTCGCCGGTACGCCTGAGCTGCCGGCCCGCCCACGACACCGCGGGGTTGCCCGCCGGTCACTTCGACACGGTGGTCGTCAACTCCGTGGTCCAGTACTTCCCGAGTGCCGGATACCTCGCCGACGTGATCGCCGCCGCGATGGACCTGCTCGCCCCCGGCGGTGCGCTGTTCATCGGCGATGTGCGCGACCTGCGGTCGGTGCGTTGCCTGCACGCGGCGATCCAGCTCGGCAGGGGCGGTGGCGACGGCGGCGGCATCGGTGCGGCGGCGATCGACCGGGCGGTGCGGATGGAGAAGGAACTCCTCCTCGACCCCGAGTTCTTCGCCGCCCTCGACCTGGCCGCGCGGGTGGAGGTCCGTACCAAGCGCGGCGTCCACCACAACGAGCTCAGCAGGCACCGCTACGACGTGACGCTCTGGAAGTCACCCGCCGTGCCCCCCATCGAGACCTCGGTGCTGGACTGGGCGGGCCTCGACGACCTGGCCACCCGGCTGTCCGGCGGTCTTCCCGGGCCGCTCAGGGTGCGTGCCATCCCCGACCCCAGGCTCTCCGCCGAGCTCGCCGCGCTACGCGCGATCGAGGGCGGGGCCCTCGCGGAGGAGGCGCGCGAGCTGCTGCGGGCATCCCCGCGAGGCGTCGAACCCGAACTGCTGTACGCGCTCGACCCGGGCGTGGTGACCACCCCCTCGGCCGAGATCGGTCACTACGACGCGGTCTTCGGCGGCGGGGCCGCCTTCCTGCCGGCCGATCCGGAACGCAGGCCCGCGTCGTACGCGAACAACCCGGCGACGGCCCGCGACCACGGGGCGCTCGCCGCCCGGGTGCGCGAGGGGCTCAGGCGGCGGCTGCCCGGCTACATGGTGCCGAGCGCGGTCATGACGCTGGACGCGCTCCCGCTGACCGTCAACGGCAAGCTGGACCGGCGGGCACTGCCCGCCCCCGACCGGCAGGGGCCGCGCGGCAGGGGCCGCGCCGCCAGGACCGCGGTGGAACAGCTGCTGTGCACGCTCTTCGGCGAGGTGCTCGACGTCGCCGGCGTCGGGATCGACGACGACTTCTTCGAGCTGGGCGGGCACTCGCTGCTGGCGACCCGGCTGGTCGGCAGGGTCCGCGCGGTGCTCCGCGCCGAGCTCGCGATCCGGGACCTGTTCGAGGCGCCGAACGTCGCCGAGCTCGCCACCCGGTTGCACGACAGGGCCGGTGTCGCGCTCAGGCCACCGCTGACTCCCTGGCGGCGTCCCGAACGCATCCCGCTGTCGTACGCGCAGCGCCGGCTCTGGCTGCTCGACCAGATCCTGCGCGAGGACGAGGGGCCCCGCGAGGCGTACCACCTGCCGCTGGCCGTGCGCCTGAGCGGCGAGATCGACGTGGCCGCGCTGGAGGCCGCGCTCGGCGACGTGACGGCCAGGCACGAGAGCCTGCGGACCGTCTTCGCCGAGCACGAGGGCGTGCCGTACCAGCGGGTCCTGCCGCCGGAGTCGGCACGCCCCGCCCTGGAGATCACGGCCTGCTCGCCGGAGGAGGTGATCGCGCGTCCGTTCGACCTGGCCACCCAGATCCCGCTGCGGGTCGCACTCATCCCGGAGGGGGAGAACGAGCACCTACTGCTCGCGGTCTTCCACCACATCGCGTTCGACGAGTGGTCCTTCGGGCCGTTCGCCAGGGACGTGGCACGGGCCTACGCCGCGCGGCTGGACGGAGCGGCGCCCGCGGGGGAGCCCTCCGCGGTGCAGTACGCCGACTACACGCTCTGGCAGCGTGAGCTGCTCGGCGATCCGGTCGACCCGGGCAGCCCGCACGCCCGCCAGCTCGCCTACTGGGCGAAGGCGCTGTCGGGCATGCCGGCGGAGATCCCGCTGCCGGTGGACCGGCCCAGGCCGGCCACCGTCGGCCAGCGCGGCGCGACCGTGACCAGGCGGCTGCCCCAGGCGCTGGTCGAGCGGCTCCGCGGGCTCGCGCGCGAGGCCCGGGGGAGCATGTTCATGGTCTGCCAGAGCGCGGTCGCCGCGCTGCTGCACCGCGCGGGCGCGGGGGATGACATCCCGCTGGGCAGTCCCGTCGCGGGCCGCACCGACGAGGCGGCCGGCGACCTGGTCGGCTTCTTCGTCAACACGCTGGTGCTCCGCGCCGACGCCTCGGGCGATCCCTCCTTCGCCGAGCTGCTCGCCCGCGTCCGCGACACCGACCTGGCCGGTCTGGCCAACCAGGACCTGCCGTTCGAGGCGCTCGTCGAGGCGCTGCGGCCCCCCCGGGTGCCCGGCCGCAACCCGCTCTTCCAGGTGATGGTCGGCTACGAGAACCAGGCCATGGGCGAGGTGCGCTTCCCCGGGCTGCGGCAGCGGGAGGCGCTCTTCAGCCCGCCCGCGGCCAAGTTCGATCTGGACTTCATCTTCAGGGAACGGGGCGAGGAGCTCCATCTCGTCGTCGACTACTCGGCCGACCTGTTCGACCCGGCCACGATCGACACGATGCTCCGGGCGCTCGTCGACGTGCTGGAGACCGTCGCGGACGACCCGGAGACGCGGCTGAGCGACCTGCCGGTGGCGCTCCAGGCCCGTACGGTCACCCAGGCCGGCACCGGGTACGCCGCCCGGCGCGACGACGACCGCGAGGCGCTGCTGTGCCGTGCGTTCGCCGAGGTCCTGGAGGTGGACGCGGTCGGGCCGCACGACAACTTCTTCGAGCTGGGCGGTCACTCGCTGCTCGCCATGGAGCTGGTGCGCCGGATCCGCAGGGAGCCGGGCTGCGCCGGAGTGAGGATCGCGACCCTCATGACCGCCCAGACTGTCGCCGAACTCGTGAACCGGCTGGAATGAGGCGCTTCACACGGCCCTCAAAGATTGCTAAGTTAGGTTAGCCTTACCTAATGCTGAGAGCCTTTGCCGGCTCTGGAAGGAAACCCACACCTATGCGCGACACGATGCGCCGCCTGGCCGCGACAGGAACGCTGCTGCTGGGCCTCGGCCTGGTGGGCGCGTGCGCCGGTGACGGCGGCGAACAGCCCGCCGCGAGCACCCCCGCGACCCAGGACGCCTCCGGGTTCCCGGTCACCATCACGCACAAGCTCGGCACCACCACGATCGAATCCGCCCCCCAGCGCATCGTCGCCCTCGGCGAGGTGGACCAGGACACCCTGCTCGCCCTGGGCGTGCAGCCGATCGCGATGGCCGAACTGACCGGCGTCCAGGCCGACGGGCTCGCCCCCTGGACCGCGCCCAGGATCTCCGGAGCCAAGCCGACGCTGCTGAAGGCCGGCGAGTCGGGTTTCTCGCTGGAGCAGATCGCCGCGCTCAAGCCCGACCTGATCCTCGCGGGTGGCGACTACTACATCGACAAGGAGTACGCCAACCTCTCCCAGCTCGCGCCGACCACCGCCTACCAGACCGGCCCCGCCGAGGACTCCTGGCAGACGGTGGCCCGCCAGGTCGCCAAGGCGGTCGGCAGGACCGACGAGGGCGAGAAGCTCGTCACCGACGTCGAAGCGAAGATCGACTCTGTCAAGACCGCCTATCCCGAGCTGTCCGGCAAGAAGTTCGCGCTGACCAGCGTCTTCCCCTCGGGGAACATCGGCGTGCTGAAGTCCGAAACCGATATCAGCGTCCAGCTCTTCGAGCAGTTCGGGCTGGTGCTGCCCGAGGAGATCAGGACGCTTCCCGGCGACGGCTTCGCGGCCGAGCTGAGCATGGAAAAGGTCAAGGTCCTCGACGTCGACCTGCTGCTCAGCCACTACAACGACGACGCCGCCACGCAGAAGAAGATCGAGGCCAACAAGCTCTTCGCCGGCCTCGACGTGGTCAGGCGGGGCTCCTACGTGCCGCTGGACCTCACCGCGTTCTGGCCGCTGCGCACGCCGACGCCGCTGGCGGTCCCCTACGTGATCGACCAGGTCGTGCCGCGGGTCGCCGAGGCGGCCAAGGCCGCCGGCGCGTCCTGACACACCCCGCCCCCTCCCCCCGCCGCCTCGGTGGCGGGGACCATCTCCTCAATATGTGAGAGGCGAACATGTCGAGCCCGGTCTATGACGTCGTGGGCATCGGTTTCGGCCCTTCCAACCTCGCGCTCGCGGTGGCCCTGGAAGAGGAGTGCGGCTCCGATGTGAACGCGGTCTTCTTCGAGAGGCAACCCAGGTTCGGCTGGCACCGCAACATGCTCATCGAGGGCGCCACAATGCAGGTGCACTTCCTCAAGGACCTGGTCACCCTGCGCAACCCGACAAGCTCCTACTCCTTTCTGTCCTACCTCCAGGACAGGGGGAGGCTGGTCGACTTCATCAACCACAAGACCATGTTTCCCACCCGGCTGGAGTTCCACGACTACCTGGAATGGGTCGCCGCCTCCTTCGCCGGCTTGGCGCGCTACGACTCCGAGGTCGTCGCGGTGCGTCCGTACGACGACGACACCCTCGAGGTCGTCGTGGAACGCGGCGACGAGCTGCACACCTGCCTGACGCGTAACCTCGTGATCGCGGCCGGACTCGAACCCGTGCTGCCCGACGGCGTGCGGCAGGGCGAGCGGATCTGGCACACCGAGGAACTGCTGGCCAGGCTCGAATCCCTCGGCGAGCGCGTCCCGGCACGGTTCGTCGTGGTCGGTGCCGGGCAGAGCGCGGCCGAGGCCGCCGAGCACCTGCACCGCACCTACCCGTCCGCGGAGGTCTGTGCCGTCTTCACCAGGTACGGCTACTCGCCGGCCGACGACAGCCCCTTCGCCAACCGCATCTTCGACCCGCAGGCCGTCGACCACTTCTTCGCCGCCCCCGAGGAGGTGAAGCGCATGCTGCTCACCTACTCCAGGAACACCAACTACTCGGTGGTGGACCTCGACCTCATCGACGAGCTCTACCGGCGTTCCTACGCGGAGAAGGTCGCCGGTGTCGAGCGGCTGCGCATGCTGAACGCCTCCCGTCTGCTCGGCGTGGACGGCGACGGCGACGGCGCCCGCGTCAGGATGTGCTTCCTGCCCACGGGCGAGGTGAGCACGATCGAGGCCGACGCTGTCGTCTGCGCGACCGGCTACCGCGAGCGCGATCCGCGAGACCTGCTCGGCGAGGCGGGCGAGCACTGCCTCACGGGTGAGACGGGCGCGCTGCTGGTGGAGCGCGACTACCGGGTCGCCACCGCCCCAGGCCGGACCTGGGGCGTCTACCTCCAGGGAGCCACCGAGGACACCCACGGGATCGCCTCCTCGCTGCTGTCCATGACCGCCGTCCGCACCGGAGAGATCGTGCGCTCCATCGCCCGGCGCTCGGCGGGGGTCCCCCAGGGGGCCGAGTCGTAACCGGCGTTCCGGAAGGCGGCGCCGGACTCCTCGGCCCGCTCGGGCGCGGAACGTCCCGACACGGGGTGATCGGCTGCGTGACTCCATGTGTTCACTTGATTACCTTTGGTGGTGCCATGCTCCGTAGGTAACCGAGGAGGATCATGAACACCTTCACCCGCAGTGTCCGCATCGGCCTGGCAGGGGCGGTTCTGGCCGGCGTCGGCCTGCTCGGCGTACTTCCCGTGACCGGTGCCCACGCCGCGTCGTCCCAGGTCACGCCGGCGGTCGCCTGCTCGCCCACGGCTACGGACGGCTGGATCTGCTACCTGCGGTACTGCGACGCCTACTACTGTTACTACGACTGCTATCCGACCCTGGCCGCGCGCAACAAGGGGGAGAAGCCCTCCGACACCATCCGTGTTCCCAAGCCCGAGGGGACACCGCCCGCCCAGATCACCAAGCCCTGAGGCGGAGCCGGACATCGTGGACCGGGTGCGTGTGATCGTGCCGTCCACGCTGGGGAAAGCTCGCCGCGAGGTTTTCGGCGGCACACCGGGTGGCCGTCCGGACGGCCACCCGGTGCGGCCGTCCGGACGGCTCCGGCCGGGCTGAGACCTTCTCGTCCCGGAGCCCGTCCCGGGACAAGCCAGACGCAAGGGGCTTCCAAGTCGACGGGGATATCCCTTTAGCCATGCGTAAGGGATTGATCGGTGTGATGTTGACGGCGCTGCTCGCCGGGGGACCGGCCGTGGCGGCGGAGGCCACGACGGAGAAGGCCACCGCGGGAGCGGTGAGCGGGGACCTGCTCCACTGGGGGCCGGTCCGGTCGGCGGGCGGGCACGGCGGGTATGCCAGGGCCAACGTGTGGATCACGGACTTCGGCGCCGAGACGTTCACCGTGTCCGGGACGCTCCACGACCGCGACGGGCACCGCGGCCACTGCGCCTACATCCGCGCCAGGTTCCACTACACCGGAGGCGGTACGGGCTGGGCCCGGCCGCGCTCGACCTGCCACGCGAACGACCTGTTCAGGCTGTCCTCGGACGGGGAGATCACCCGGGTGGACGTCAGGGTCTGCGTGCTGGACCGGGGGAGACGCAGAACCTCGCACTGCCATGTCGACGTCATCCGTGCCGAGACCGTCGCCAACTGGCCGCGCTAGCCGTACTCACCCCGCGGTGCGGCAACGGCGACCGTGTGTCCCGCCGAACCCCGTCCGCTCGTACGGCCCGGACGGCCGGGATGTCGTCGTGCCCTAACCAGGGACACCCGCGGTCGGCTCCGTGCGCGCCGGCCGGTCGAGGTGGGCGACGGCCAAGCCCTGACCGTTCCGAACACCGGAACCGTGACCGGGAAGCGATTCAACAAGAATCTTTGCGAGGAATTTCGGTCCTTCAGGGCCGGGAGGAATCGCATCCTTGGTCCCGGTGGCGCGCAGTGCCACCGGTCATTGCGGCCGCTTCTGGTTCTCGATGTACTCGCGGATGATCTGAAGCGGTGCGCCGCCGCAGGATCCGGCGAAGTACGAAGGTGACCACAGGTGGCCGTGCATGATGTGTCGGCTGATTCGGCCGGTGAACTCCTTACGCAGGTAGTGCGCGAAGACGCCCTTGAGCCGGTTGACCAAGGTCGTGATCGGGAGCTTGGGCGGGTAGTGCACGAGTAGGTGGACGTGGTCGTCCTCTCCGTCGGACTCCCGCAGCTCTGCGCCGAGCTGGGCGCACACGCCCCGTATGGCGTCCTCGCAACGGGTGAGCATGGCGTCGTCGAGGACATCCCGCCGGCACTTCGTGACAAAGACGAGATGCACATGAAGGTTGCATACGACGCTCCGGCCACGCCTGACCAGGGGATCTGATTCCCATCGTGGTGACATGGACAAGACGTTACGATGCGGGTGTGAAGATCGTGGTGCAGGTGAAGCCGCTCCCGGACGAGGCCACCGAGCCGGCCCTCCGGGAGAGGCTTCGTGCCTGCAACCAGGCCGCGAACCACGCCTCCCGCCGCGCGTTCGACACCGGGACAAAAGGCAAGACCTCGTTGCAGCGCCTCGTGTACGGGGAGCTGAAGGAGATGGGCCTGTCGGCTCAGCCCGCGATCCACGCAGCCCGCAAGACCGCCGGGGCCTACGCGACGCTGAAGGCGAACCTAAGGCCGGGAACTACGGCAGCGAGGGATCGAAGCGGCGAACGACCGCCGAGTCGAAGCCGATCCGGTTCCGCAAGGACGCCGCCCAGCCGTTCGACGACCGATGCCTGTCCTGGCAGATGGACGCCCGCACCGTCTCGATCTGGACCGTGCGCGGGCGCTTCGGCCGCATCCCCTTCGCATGCTCCCCCGAGCAGTTGAAGACGCTCACCGAGCACCGTCAGGGCGAGAGCGACCTCGTCTACCGGGGCGGCCAGTGGTACCTGTACGCCACCTGCGACACTCCCGAGCCCGAACCGATCGAGCCGAACGGCTTCCTCGGCGTCGACCTCGGCATCGCCAACATCGCCACCACCGGCGACGGCAGCGTCCACGCGGGCAAGCACCTGAACCAGGTCCGCCATCGCAACCGCCGCCTGCGCAAGCGCCTCCAGGCCAAGGGCACCAAATCCGCCAAGCGGCTCCTGCGTAACCTCTCCGGCCGGGAAGCACGCTTCGCCGCCGACACCAACCACCGCATCTCCAAGCAGATCGTGACCGAGGCCCAACGCACCTCTCGCGGCATCGCCCTGGAAGACCTGGGCGGCCTTCGCGAAAGGGTCCGGCTCCGCAAGCCCCAGCGGGTCACGCTGCACTCCTGGGCCTTCGCCCAGCTCGGCGCCTTCATCGCCTACAAGGCGACCCGGGCCGGGGTGCCGGTGGTCTATGTGGACCCGCGCTATACCTCCCAAGGGTGTTCGGCGTGCGGCCACATCGACAGGAAGAACCGGCCCGATCAGGCCACCTTCGCCTGCACGTCGTGCGGCTTCGCTGAGCACGCCGACGTCAACGCGGCCCGCAACATCGCCTCACGCGGCGTTGCGAGCTGGGCAGTGAGTCACGCTGCCGACGACGTGGCCTGAACCGTCGAATCCATCGACGGCGAGGAACTGCAAGCTCGGCCCTTCAGGGCCGAGAAGCTGACTGGCCCCATGTCAGGTGACTGGTCGCGCTACTGGTGCTCGCCCCGGCCCCGGCCCCGGCCGGGGCTGGAGGCGATGCACGCCCACTTCGAGCGGCACACCTACCACCGGCACAGCCACGAGACCTACTCCTTCGGGATCACCGACGACGGCCGACAGGCGTTCACCTGCCGGGGTGCGGGCCACACGAGCACGGCGGGGATGGTGCTGGCGTTCAACCCGGACGACCCGCACGACGGTCGGGCGGCCGACGAGCTCGGTTTCACCTACCGGATCGTGCACATCGGCCCCGAGCTCGTCTCCGGTGCGCTGGCCGGGTTCGCGGGCCGCGGCCGGGCTGCCGCTGTTCGCCGAGCCGGTCGTCCACGACCCGGTGCTCGCCGGAGGGCTGGGCCGCCTGCACGCCGCGCTTCTCGGCGGAGCCCCCGCCCTGGTCGCCGACGAGCTGCTGGACGCGGTCATCCCCGCCCTGGTCCGCCGCGCGGCCCTCAGCGGTCCCGCCGCGAGGGGCCCGCGGTTCCGGGCGGGGAGCCGGGGCGCGGCGAGCGTCGCCGGGCGGGTGGCGGAACTGCTCGAGGACGACTACCGGACCGACCACACCGCCGACTCCCTGGCCGCCGTGTCCGGATCCAGCAGGTTCACCGTCTACCGGGCCTTCCGGGCGGCGTACGGGATGGCGCCGAGCGATTACCAGCGGCAGGTTCGTCTGCGGGTGGCTCGTGGGCTGCTGTCGCGGGGCACGCCGATCGCGGCCGTCGCCGCGGAGACCGGTTTCGCCGATCAGAGTCACCTGACCCGCTGGTTCGTCCGCTGGTACGGCATCACCCCGGGTGTCTATCGCCGGGCCGCCCGCTGAACCGAGAGGCATCCTCATGATCGGTCCGTCGCGGCAGGGCGACGGTGCCGGAGGTGGACAGGGTTCCCTCGTCGCCGGCCTGCGTGTGTTCGGCGGCGCGGGGCGGGTCAGCTCTTCCGGTGGGCGGCGACGACCTCGCCGATCGCGTCGAGGACGAGGTCGGGCTGGGCGTTCTGAACATAGTGCTCGGTCGTGTCCGCGACGACCAGGCGGCCCCGGGCCGACAGCGCGGCCAGGCTCCGGGCGTGCGCGACGGCCTCGGGCGGCTGGCCTCCCGCGGAGATGACCACTACCGGCAGGTCGCCCCAGGCCTTCGGACGGACCGTCGCGCGGATCTGGGCGGCGCTGTCCACCGAGGCCCAGGCCTCGGCGCGGCCGGCTGCCATGCTGCTGGAACCGTAGACGACGGTGGCGTGGGCGCGGGCCGTCGCGGTGGCGTCGGCAGGTACGAAGACGTCGTCCAGCAGCCGGAGCAGGCCGAGCCGGGCGATCAGCTGGCTGAGGGTGAACTGGGCCGAGATCAGCGGCCGGGAGATCCTCAGCGCGGTCTCGGCCGTCTCGTCGGTGACGTCGATCAGTACCAGCCCGGCGGTCAGGTTCCGCCACCGGTCGGCGAAGACGCGGACGGTGTTGCCGCCGTAGGAGTGCCCGATCAGGACGTACGGTCCTGCCTCCCCGGCGACGGCCAGTAACGTGCGCAGCTCTTCGGCGAGGTGCTCCGCCGTACGCGGCAGGGGGCTGTCCTCGCTCCAGGCGTATCCGGCCCGGTCGTAGGAGCACACCCGGTTGCCGGTGGCGAGCCCGCGCTGGATCGTCTCCCAGCTCGCGCTCGACTCCGCCAGTCCCGCCTCAAGCACGACGGTGGGCGCGCCCCTCCCGGTGCAGTGCAGGTGGAGGCGGTGGCCACCCACGTTGACCAGCCGCCCCGGTGGCAGGTGTCGTCCTGCGTCGTCCTGCCGGGCGGCCGTCTCGTAGAGGAACCCGGCCCCCGCCGTCAGCACGACCAGTCCCGCGCCCCAGGCGGTGATCCGCAGCAGCAGCCTTCGTGGTCGCCACCTGCCGGGCCGTACCCGGGTGTTCGGGGGCTCTTCGTCCTTCATGTTTCCGAATCTAGGGAAACGGCCCGCCCGTTCCCTCCTCCACGGAGAGGAACCCGCGGTGCTACCCGTGTTTCACCTCTGCCCGGTCCCTCCTCCTGCGGGAGGAACCGGATCGGGTACGAGCCGGGCACGGTGAGATGGACGACATGAGGGTGGCCCGTGCCTCTCCGGCGACGGCCGCCGGATCTTCCCGCGAGGCCCCGCCGCTCACCTTTTCGAGATGCCGTCCGGCGGCCTCCCGATTCTAGAGAGTCTCTCTAGAATCGGCTACGATTTCTCCATGGGACCTACTGTCGTCATCACCGGTGGCAACCGCGGGATCGGCCTGGCCACGGCCGAGGAGTTCGCCCGCCGCGATCACCGGGTGGTGGTCGTGGCCAGGAACCCCGCCGCGGCGGGCGAGGCCGCACGGCTCGGCGCCGATCTGGTCGCCGGAGACCTCTCGACGTTGAAGGGGGTCCGGGCCGTCGCCGAGGCGCTGGCCGGAACCTGCCCGCGGCTCGACGTGCTGGTGCACAACGCCGGGATCTGGCCATCGGCGCGGCGGCTCACCGAGGACGGCTTCGAGGAGTCCTTCGCCGTCAACCACCTGGCGCCCTTCCTGCTCAACCACCTGCTGGAAGATCGCCTGAGCAGGGTCGTCCAGGTCACCGCCGGCCTGTACGGCACGGGCCGGGTCGACCTCGCGCGCACCCCGGCCGGAGCGGACTTCTCTCCGCTGCGCACCTATGCCAACACCAAGCTCTGCAACCTGGCGCTGATGCCGCTGTGGGCCGAGCGCTGGAAGCCGCGGGGCATCACGATCGACGCCGTCCACCCCGGAGTGATCAGGACCGGGCTCGGTGACCGGAGCGGCCTCGCGGGGGTGCTGCTGAGGGCCGCGAAGCGGCTGGGGAAGGCGCCGGCCGACGGTGCGGCCCCGGTCGTACGGCTGGCGCTCGACCGGGCCGGCACCGGACGGTACTTCGACGTCGACCGCGAACTGCCCCTCGCCCCGGTGGCCGCCGATCCCGAACGGGCGGGGGAACTGTGGGCGCAGGCCGCGGAGCTGACCGGTGTCGCCTAGGCAGCGGCGCGGGGAGCAGACCCGGGAGCGGCTGCTGGCGGCGGCACTGGACCTCTACGCGGAGAAGGGCGCCGACGGCTTCACCATGACGGCGGTGACCGCTACCAGCGGCGTCAGCGTCGGAAGCCTCTACCACCACTTCGGCAGCTTCGACGGGCTGGCGGCCGCCCTCTACGCGCGCTGCCTGTCCGACCTGCTCGACGCCGTCATCGCCGCACTCGACGCGGTGCCGCAGGAGCGGGAGGGCAGCCCCCGCGACGGCACGGAGGCGCGGGCCGCCGCCGGCGTCCGGGCCGTGGTCACCGGATATCTCGGTTTCACCCGCGAGCACGCGGCCGCCGCGCGCTTCGTCCACACCTCCGCCTACGCCGACTTCCTGGCCGCGCACGCGGATCTGATCGCGGAGGAGAAGGAGCCCAGGCTGGCCGGGATCCTGGGCTGGCTGCGACCGTACATCAGGGCGGGGCTGGTCGTGGGGCTGCCCGACGAGCTGATCGAGATGCTGGTCGTCGGCCCGGTCGCGGAGACGGCCCGCCGCTGGCTGGCCGGGGCCCCCGGCATCGACCTGGACGAGGCGTCCCGACTGCTTCCCGAGCGGATCTGGCGATCCCTGCGGGCCGCCGAGGCTCCGATGGCGAGGTAGGAGAGGGTACGAGGTGCCAAGCGTGGAACGCCCAAAGACGGGGTGAACCGCTTGATCGTACGCATACGGCATTATCACCGGGCTGTTCATGTCTTTCGTACCCCAGTGGGAATTATCTCCTTGTGAAGAGTAAGGTTGCCCTGCCCTAATTTAGGCAAGCCTTTCCATCTCATGGAGTGACGGTGTTCGCCAGCTATCTCATCGGACTACGCGAAGGTCTGGAGGCCGCGCTCGTCGTCTCCGTGCTCGTCGCCCTCCTCGTCAAAAGTGATCGACGTGACCGGCTTCCCCTCGTCTGGGCCGGGGTCGGCGCCGCTCTCGTGCTGTCGATCGCGTTCGGTGCGCTGCTCACCTTCACCGTCGCCCATCTGGAATACCGGCAGCAGGAGTTGTTCGAGGCGGTCACCTCGCTGCTGGCCACCGTGTTCGTCACCTGGATGATCTTCTGGATGCGGGGTGCCGCCCGTACGATCTCCGGTGACCTGCGCGCCAAGCTGAGCGAGGCCCTGGAGGTCGGCGCGATCGCGGTGGTCGTGATGGCCTTCCTCGCCGTGGCGCGCGAGGGCCTGGAGACCGCGCTGCTGTTCTTCGCCTCGGTGCAGGGCGCCACCACCACCGCGGTCCCGCTGATCGGGATCAGCCTGGGGCTGATCACCGCGGTCCTGCTGGGCTGGGCCATCTACCGCAGCGCGATGCGGATCAACCTGACCAGGTTCTTCACCTGGACCGGCCTGCTGCTGATCCTGGTCGCCGCCGGAATCTTCAAGTACGGCGTGCACGACCTGCAGGAGGCGGCCGTCCTGCCGGGCCTGTCCAGCTACGCCTTCGACATCAGCGGCGTGTTGCCCGCCGACTCCTGGTACGGTGCCCTGCTGGCCGGGATGTTCAACATCACCCCGCAGCCGAGCGTGCTGGAGACGGTGGCCTGGGCCGCCTACGCGGTGCCCACGCTCATCCTCTTCCTGCAGCCGTGGCGCAGCCGCCCGACCCCCTCACCCGCCACCCCCTCGACCGACCCGCAGCCCGCGGGCTGAAACCGCCTGAACAGGACGATCATGCGTACTTCCCTTGCCATCGCCGCGGGCGCACTCGCCCTCACCGGCCTCGCGGCCTGCTCCTCCGAGCCCACCCCGGCCACGGACGCGGGTGCCTCCGCGGCTCCGGCCAAGGGCGGTCCCGTCGCGGTGGCCGCCACCGACACCGAGTGCAAGGTCGCCGTCACCGAGGTGGCCGCGGGCACCTCGACATTCGCGATCACCAACGGTGGCACCAAGGTGACCGAGTTCTACGTCTACGCCCCCGGCGACCGGGTCATGGGGGAGGTGGAGAACATCGTGCCGGGCCTGACCCGCGAGGTGATCGTCGAGTTGCCGGCCGGCAGCTACGAGACCGCCTGCAAGCCCGGCATGGTCGGCAAGGGCGTCCGCGGCCCGCTCAAGGTCACCGGCGAGCACAAGCCGCTCAGCGACGACGCCCAGCTCGCCGAGGCGACCGCCAGCTACAAGCGCTACATCAAGTCGCAGAGCGACACGCTGCTGGTCAAGGCGCAGGAGTTCGTCGACGCGGTCAAGGCCGAGGACATCGACAAGGCCAAGGCGCTCTTCCCGGTCTCCCGCACCTACTGGGAGCGGATCGAGCCGGTCGCGGAGATCTTCGGCGACCTCGACCCGGCCATCGACGCCCGGGAGAACGACGTGGCCGAGGGGGAGGAGTGGACCGGCTTCCACCGGATCGAGAAGGACCTCTGGGTCAAGAAGGATGTCAGCAAGGACGGCCCGATCGCCGACAAGCTGATGGCCGACATCAAGACCATCGTGGAGCAGTCCAACTCCGCCGAGCTGTCGCCGGTGCTGCTGGCCAACGGCGCCAAGGGCCTGCTCGACGAGGTGGCCTCCGGGAAGATCACCGGTGAGGAGGACCGCTACTCGCACACCGACCTGTGGGACTTCGACGCCAACCTGCAGGGTTCCAAGGCCGCGGTGCAGGCGCTCCGCCCCGTTCTGGAGGAACGCGCCCCGGAGCTGGTGAAGACGCTGGACGAGAAGTTCGCCGGGGCCGAGGCCGCGCTCGGCGCGCACCAGAAGGGCGACGGCTGGAAGCTGCACACCGAGCTGTCCAAGGACGACCTCAAGAAGTTGTCGGACGCGATCAACGCACTCGCCGAGCCGATCAGTAAGATCGCCGCGGTGGTGGCGAAGTAACGAGCGACCTGTCGTAGAGGGGGTTCGATGAGCGAGCGGATCAGCCGCAGGAAGCTGTTCGGCATGGGCGCGGCCGGCGTGGCGGTCGCCGGCGCGGGTGTGATCGCGGTGCGCGGGATCGGTGGCGAGCCCGCGCCCACCACGGTCGCCTCCGTCTCCGACGCGGTCCCCTTCTATGGCGAGCACCAGGCGGGCATCGTCACCCCGGCGCAGGACCGGCTGCACTTCGTCTCCTTCGACGTCATCACCGAGAAGAAGGCGGAGCTGGCCGAGCTGCTCCAGGAGTGGACCGCCGCCGCGGCCCGGATGACCCAGGGCCAGGAGGCGGGCGCGTTCGGCGCGGTCGGCGGCGAGCCGGAGGCGCCGCCGGACGACACCGGCGAGGCCCTCGGCCTGCCCGCCTCCGGGCTGACGCTGACCGTCGGCTTCGGCGGATCGCTCTTCGACGACCGGTTCGGGCTGGCCTCGCGCAGGCCGGCCGCGCTGGCCGACCTGCCGCACCTGCCCGGCGACGCGCTGCTGCCGGAGATCTCCGGCGGTGACCTGTGCGTGCAGGCGTGCGCGCACGACCCGCAGGTGGCGGTGCACGCCATCCGTAACCTGGCGCGCATCGGCTTCGGCCGGGTCTCGGTGCGCTGGTCCCAGCTCGGCTTCGGACGCACCTCGTCGACCTCGCGCGCGCAGGCGACGCCGCGCAACCTGATGGGGTTCAAGGACGGCACGGCCAACCTCAAGCTGGAGGACGTGGCGCTGCTGAAGGAGCAGCTCTGGGTGGGTTCCGGCGACGGCCCCGACTGGATGACCGGCGGCAGCTACCTGGTCACCCGCAAGATCCGGATGCTGGTCGAGACCTGGGACCGGGCGCCGCTGGTCGAGCAGGAGCAGATCTTCGGCCGGGACAAGGGGGAGGGGGCACCGCTGGGCAGGAAGAACGAGTTCGACCCGATCGACTTCGAGGCCAAGGGACCCGACGGGAAGCCCCTGATCTTCGACGACGCGCACGTACGGCTCGCCCACCCGTCCCACAACGGCGGTGCGCACCTGCTGCGCCGCGGCTACAACTACGTGGACGGCTCCGACGGCCTGGGCCGGCTGGACGCCGGCCTGTTCTTCATGGCCTACCAGCGCGACCCGCACCGCCAGTTCGTCACCGTGCAGCGCTCCCTGGCGGGCAAGGACTCCCTCAACGAGTACATCAAGCACGTCTCCAGCGCCCTGTTCGCCTGCCCGCCCGGCGTGCGCGACGCGGGCGACTACTGGGGCCGCGCTCTGTTCTCCTGACCATCGAGGCCGGTGCGGGGCGCCCTCGAAAAGCGCTGTTCCGCGCGGCGACGGGCCTGGTGGCCGCAGCCGGTGAAGGGCCGCGAGCCGCCGCGTCGCCATGGCGGTGTTCCCAGTCGCTGGAGTTCCCGTCTCACCGGTGCCCGCCCGGCTCGTACCGCTCCTCCCCGGATATTCCGACCGGCGTCAGGTCAGCGCAGAGTCCGGCAGAACATGTCGAGGGTGATCTCGATGATCTCGGACGTGTCCTCCGCGCCGGGACCGCCGGAGGACTCCGAGGCGAGGCGCCGGGTGCCCGCGCGGAGTACGCCCCACGCGAGTTCGGCCCGCAGGGCGGGGTGGTCGTGTCCCGCCTCGCGGAGCACGTCGCCGAGCGGTTCGATGAGCGATCCGTGCAACTCCTCCAGCCGTGCCAGGCACTCGGCCGGCAGTCCGAGCGTCTGTGCCGCCGGGACCAGCGCGTAGTCGGTACTGCCGACGAACTCGAGCGCGACCCTGCCGTACGCCCGGAGCCGTCCGTCGAGTGAGCCGGCCGGCCCGTCGGGCGGGGTCTCCGCCATGGTGGCGCGCAGGCGGCCGGCCCAGCGGGGGAAGCCCTCCTCGGTGAGCTGGGCGAGGATGTCGGCGGTGGAGGAGAAGTAGCGGTAGACGCTCGATCGGGCCAGGCCGATCCGGGCGCCCACCGCCGCCGGGGTGAGCGCGTGCACACCTTGCGCGGCCAGGATCTCGCGCGCCGCCTCCAGCAGGGCGGCGTGCTGGTTGGCCCGGTGGTCGGCGACGGTCGCCGCGCTGATCCTTGGCATCTACACCTCCTGGTGGCGTCCTCCGTTGTCCGGCTCGGGTGTCCCCGCTCCGTCACTCTCATTCTCCCCGCCCTCGTCCCCGTCCGCGTCCTCGCCGTCCCGGGTGGGAGCGGCGGTACGCGGGAGCAGGAACGTGAAGCCGAGCCCGGCCAGCAGGACCAGCCCGGTGATGACCGGCACCCTGCGGGTCGCCTCCGTGGCGCCCGCGACCGCCGCCGCGTGGACGGCCGGATCGCTCAGCCCCGGGATGGCCGCACCACCGCTCTCCTGCACGGCGTTCGCCACGCTCGTGCGGACCTGCTCCGGATAGGACGCCATGTTCTTCTCGACCGACGAGCCGAGTCCGGTGACCAGCACCCCGCCCAGGACGGCGACCCCCAGCCCCGCACCGACCTGGCGGATCGCGCTCTGCAACCCGGAGGCCTGACCCGCCTGCCGGGCGGGCACGTCGGCCATCAGCACGCTGGTGAGCTGGGCCGTGGCGAAGCCGATGCCGAAGCCGTAGACGAGCATCCAGGGCACGATCCGCCACACGCTCATGCCGGCCTCCAGGGAGAGACCGATGCCGACGGCGCCCATGACCTCCAGGGCGAGGCCGATCTGCACGACCGTTCGTGAGTTCACCCTCCTGGTCAGGACGGGGACCACGCCACCGGCCAGGAAGGTGCCCACGGCGAGGGTGGCGATGATGAGGCCGGCCGTGAACGCGCTGTGGCCGAGCGCCGACTGCAGGAACAGCGGCAGCACCAGGATCACCCCGAACTCGCCCAGCGCCACGATCATCGCCGCTATCGCGCCGTAGCGGAAGCCGGGCAGCGTGAACAGTGTCAGGTCGATCAGCACGGGGCGCCCGGCCCGCTCGCGTCGCCGCTCCAGCAGGATGAAGGCTGCCACGGCCAGGATGCCGATGCCGAACGCGAAGGGCACCGGGGAGACCTCCTCGAACCGCAGCCCGAAGAGTTCGGCGGGCCGCAGGGGAGTGAGCCAGCCGTACTTCTGCCCTTCGATGAGGCCGAAGACGATGGAGAACATGCCCAGCACGATCAGCGCGATGCCCAGCGGATCGTGACCGGTGGCCCGATCCTCACGGGAGGCGGGGATGCGCAGCGCGCCGAGCAGGACCAGCGCGCCGATGGGCAGGTTGATCCAGAACGCCGCACGCCAGCCGTGGTCGGTGACCAGCCAGCCGCCGACCAGCGGCCCGATGGCGGCCATACCGCCGACGATCGAGCCCCAGATCGCGAATCCGATCACCCGCTGCCTGCCGAAGTAGGTGGAGTTGATGATCGCGAGCGTCATGGGCATGGCCATCGCGGCGCCCACTCCCTGGATTCCCCTGGCCCCGATCAGCATCGCGCTGCTCCCCGCGATCGCCGCCAGCAGGCTCGCCACCAGGAAGACCACGATGCCCGTGGCGAACAGCTGCGGCCTGCCGCGCTGGTCACCGATACGGCCCAGCGGGATAAGCAGGGACGCGAACACCAGCAGGTAGAGGGAGTTGACCCACTCCACGTCGGTGACCGTGAGCCCCAGATCGTCGATCATCGCCGGAACGGCGACGTTCACGATCGTCGCGTCGATGACGACCATCGACACACCGACCGCGAGCACGAAGAGAGGCAGCCAGCTTTGGCGGGAACTTGGCGACGACATGTCGCGAACTATAGCAACACCATGTCGCTATGTATCCGGGGGCGTGTCGATGTCCCGCGTAGGACGGTCGATGGGCTGGGCGGGGCGGGTAGGGGGGCGATCAACAGCGATGACGGAGACGAGTAGCGCCTCGATCGCCGGAGTCGGAGAGAGCCGCCGGTAGCTGCGAAGGCGGACTCCGGCCGGTGTGCGAAGACCCTCCCGAGCCGGCCGGGAGGCTCCGGGCCGGCGGGTCAGGTTGGAAAAGGCTTGAACAGGCTGGGCCAGGCGTCGGCGGGAACGCGGTAGAGGACGCGCGACGCCGCGAACCAGTCCCGGTCGAGGAACCTGCCCGTGACCCGCCCCGCCAGGATGAGGTAACCCTCCACCTCCTCTTCGAACCCGCCTTCATGGCTTGTCTCCAGATCACCCGCGTAGTCCTGGAACGCTTCCACTCCCAGCCTGCCGATGAGCTCGCCATCCTGGTAATAGACCATTCCCTCGTCACCGGTTTCCCCCAGGTCACCCAGGTGCCAATGACTGATGATGCGCCTTCTTCCCGCGCTCGCCTCTTCCCTGAGCGTGAAACTTCCGCTCATGGTGATCGCGACCGACCAGCCTGGAGAATGCCCCCCGATCCAGACCAGAGTGTCCTGTTCGTTGTCGTCGGCCAGGGTGAACGCCGTCTCGAGGTCACAGAGAATCCCAGAGCCCGGATCCACCCGGAACCGCTCCGCGATCTCTTCGATATTCTCTGTGTCGATCCAGGCCGCATCGAAGCGGGCGTTCAAGGCGTACTCGTCCAGGAGTTGCCACTGGCTCTCCCCGGGCGCCGCTCGCGACATGTCCACCGGCTCGCTCCTTCGAATTTCGCTGGTTCGTGGGGTGGGGGCGATCTTACAATCGCCTTCACCCCACAGGCAGCCCGGCCCGGTCGTCGATCGCCGGGCCGGGCTCCTGGTTAATTCACGACCTTGACCCAGAACTGGTTCCCGGGCACGACACGGTAATCGGCATAGAACTTATCGAGAGCCGCCCCGTGAATGATGTTGTCATCTCTGGGAACCGCTTGGACGGAGAAGTTTCCGTCCTTCGCCCCGGCTCCCTCCTCGGACGACGCGAACGGATACTCGTCACAGTTGATCCAGGGCGCCTGCGCGATTCCGTGGATGAACCGGGTCGCTACCGCGTAGTCATCCGAGAAGTAGTACTTGCAATAGTTGACTCCCTTGAGCAGTTGCGTCGGCACCTCAACCGAATCGTCGACGTCCGGCCAGCGTTTCTGGTTCGTGGTGTCCTTGTCCGTGACGAACCGGAGCCCCGAGAAGAAACTTCGGTTGTAGTCCTGGCCTTCGCCGTTCACCTTGGTCAGCGGCTTACTGAACGGGTCCGCCCAGTTTCCGGGGATCAGCTTGGGCCTGGCCGTCACGATGCTGACCTTCGGGGGCGGATTCTTCGGGTCGGCCCAGTTGTGGCCGGGCCGCTTCGGCGGGGAAGTGCTCACGTTGGTCAGTGGATTGAGCGCCTTCTCGATGTGCAGGGTGACTTGCAGGAAGTTCGCGTTCCTGCTCTTGGACATCACGAACACCCGGGGCACCGACGGTATGATGCAGCCCCCCTTCCGCTGACGTTTCCCGAACCCGGCCTTTTCCCAGTCGCACTGGACCACGGGCACCAGTTCCGTGTACGGGTAGCCGTCCCATGCGCTGACGGGAATCCCCGTACCGTGCCGCAGGACAGTGTTCTCCTCGACTATGAAACGGCTGTCGACGAGTTTCCGGTTCCAGAGTGGGATGGCCAACCCTGATTTGCCGTCCTCGCCCGGAATGAAGACGACGACACCGACCTCGCACCGGTGGACGCCGCTGTTGATCCCGGTCCACCCGAAGATGTACTCGGCGTCCGGCGTGTCATGCCAGGTGGAGACGTCGCGGGGCCTTCGTGGCCCGCTCATATAGTGGCACACACCCGCCCCTGGGCCGGGGTGCACGCCCATCTCGATTCCACTCAGGTCACTCGACGGCACCTTGACGTTACCGTTGCCGTCGACGACCGCGAACCCGTCGAGGCGGCTGAATATCTTGAACGTCTGGGGCGCCAGCTGGCCCTGGGAGAACTCCACTCCGCTCGCGTTGCCGAGATAGGTGTGCATGATCCAGGTGGCGCGGAACCGGAACGCGTCGTCGTCCTCGACCTCGATCGTCTGCCCGTTCTTCGTCTTCGCCTTCTTGAGCAACGACCGCTTCGCGGACCGCACCATCCCGCCGGTGAACGGATTCTCGGCGAATTCCAGCACGTAGATGTAGGAGGACCAGCAGTAGTTGTAGCTGGATTCATGGATCCGGGACTGCCCGAAGGCGTACTCTCCCTTCATCCACGTCACGTAGGTGTCCGCTTTGTCCCCGTCGTAGTTGTCGTCCAGGGACTGACAGTCGTCCAGATCCACCCGCTTGTAGAACGTGCCGTCCATGGCGGCCGTCGTGGCGTTCGTCCTCGTGGTGGGCGAGGTGCGGGATGGCGCCGGCACAGCCTGGGGCTGCGTGGACAGGTGGGCGACTCCGGCGGCCGTCAGTGGCCGCTGGTAGACCCCGACCTCGTCGATGCCGCCGGCCATAGCCGCGCCGATCCGCAGCGGGGCCTGGGCGTCCCAGGCGGGGAAGGACAACTGGGCGGTCCCGGCTTGTGCCCCGTTCAGGTACAGGGTCGCCGTTCGTGTGGCCGCGTCGTACGTTCCCGCCAGATGGAACCACTCATCCACCGGTGGCTCGACCCCCGACAGGACACCCTCGGCCGTCGCATTAGCGGCGTCGGCGCTGGTGAAGGTGAGCACCAGACCGTGCTCGGCGGTGTTGCCGAGCCGGAACGGCGCCTGGTGGGTGCCTCGCTGCTCGGCGACGGTGTACTCGCCGTCCTTGTCGCTCCAGCGCAGCCAGGCGGCGGTGCTGAAGCCCTGGTCGGTGTGGATCACCGGTCCGGCGGTCTGGGCCAGGGGCTCCTCGCCGGGCTGGACGACGTCGACGGTGACCTGCCGCCAGTCCGACCAGGCCGAGGCGGCCTGCTCGGTGACGGCGCGCAGGCGCCAGCGCACCTGCCACCCGTCGGACAGGGTGTCCGCCGGGACGGCGATGTTCGCCTGGCCGCCGGCCGGGACGTTGTCGGCCCCGCCGGTCCAGATCTGGCCGGTGCCCTGCCCGGTGGGTGCGGCGGGGTCGTGCTCGATCTCGGCCTCGGCGCGCAGCGGCCGGCCGGCCGGGTCGCTCACCTGGGCCAGCAGCGCCGGGGTGCGGGTGGGGGTGACGGTGTTGCCGTCCACCTGCTGGGACGGGCTGACCTGGAGCGCGCCGACGGCCGGTTCGGAGACCGGGTCCGGTACGTCGACGGTCAGGTTCTGCCAGTCCGACCAGGGGGAGCCGACGGTGGTGGCGGTGTTGACCGCGCGGGCCCGCCAGCGTACCTGCCACCCGTCGGTGAGCCTGCCGTCGGGGACGGTCGCCGAGACCTGGGTGCCGGAGGCGACGCCGTCGACGGCGCCGGTCCAGATCTGGCCGGTGCCCTGGCCGGTGGCGGCCGGGTCGTGCTGGACCTCGAACTCGGCCCGCACCGGCTGGGCGGCCGGGTCGGTGACGGTGGTGTGCAGGGCGGGGGTCAGGCTGGTGGCCGTGGTGACGCCGTTCACCACCTGGGACGGGATGACCTGGAAGGCGCCGACGGTCGGGTTGGGCACGTTGACGGTGGCCGTCTGCCAGTTCGACCAGGCCGAGGTGGTGGATGCGGTGGTGTTGGCCGCGCGGGCCCGCCAGCGGATCTTCCAGCCGTCGCTCAGCCTGCCCGCGGGCACGCTGACGGCGGCCTGGCCGCCGGAGGTGACCGCCGGCGAGGTACCGGTCCAGATCTGGCCGCTGCCCTGGCCGGTGGCGGCCGGGTCATGTTCGACCTCGAAGTGGCCGGTGAGGCCGCCGGTCGCGGTGTCGGCGACGGTGACGGCGAGTTGCGGGGTGAGCGAGGTCGTCACCGTGGTGCCGTTCACGGTCTGCGCCGGGGTGATGGCCGGGGCGGAGACCGTGGGCGCGGAGGCGGGCCCGCTGATGGTGATGGTCAGCTTCGGCGGGATGAGGAAGTCGGTGTCTTCGGAGGCGGTGAACACCCGGTAGTTGTTGACGCTGCCTTCGCCGGGCGACTTGAGCACCAGGCCGTGGTTGGCGGCGCCGGCGGCCCAGTCCTGGGCGATGCCGGTGACGTTCCAGTCCATGTAGTCCGGGAAGACGGCGCAGTCGCCGTTGACGCCCTTGGTGTTGGTGGAGGCGTCCTCGGTGGTGAAGGCGGGTTTGGTGGCCCAGTACAGGTTGTCCGGGTCCCAGGCAGCGGTCAGCCGGGCGGCCTGGATGCCGTTGCCGACCGCGGTGCCGCAGTTCTGCGCGTCGACGGTGTTCATCGACAGCCTGGCGTCGGTCACCGTGCCGCCCTGCAGGCCCGGGGTGTCGAACTTCAGGTGCACCCGCGCCTTGAAGCCGTCGGGCATGGTGCCGGCCAGCAGGTACCCGGAGTCGGGGTAGGAGGGGATGCCGGTGTCGAGCGTGCTGGTCTCGACGTCGGCGCCGACCGGCAGGGTGACCGTCGGGTCCACGCGTACCGGGTAGGTGGTGGCGGGGTCGGTCAGGAAGGCGTGGTCCGGCTTGAGGACCAGTTCGGTTCGGCCGTCCTCGGTGACCACCTCGGTGTCGATCTTTGAGCGTTTGGCCAGCGGGAGGCGGCCCTGGGCGCTGCCGTCCCACATGATCGGCTGCGGCGCCGAGGCGACGAGCTTCTTGTTCTTGCCCTTCAGCAGCAGCCGGCCGCCCTTGTCCTCGGTCAGGGTCAGGCCGTCGTCCTCGACGCCGATGCGCAGCTCCAGTGGCTTGGACGGCCGCTGGCGCAGCACCACGTCGTGCCGGAACCCGGTCGGCAACGCGGTCACCACCAGGTCGGCGCCCACGCCCGCGGCGTCGGTGTAGGTGGCGACGCTGCCCTTGACGGTCGGCTTGGGCAGCGGGGTCGGCCAGCGCAGCGCGTAGTCACGCCCGTCGGCGCTCATCTTCACGAACGGGTCCGTGCCACCGGCGGAGATCTCCAGGACCGCGCCCTGGGCGAGGGCCTTGGGCCGCAGCCTGCCGTTCTGCTCGGCCAGGGTGGTGTCGATCGGCGCCCAGCCGCCGCCCTGCCGGGTCCGCACCGGACCGGCCGTGACCTCGGTCTGGAACGTCCTGCCGTCCGGCTGGGCATAGGTGACGCTGGTCGCCGTCGTCTCGTCGGCGACCTCCACGGCCTTGCCCTGCTTGGCCGCCGTCTGGGAGGCGGCGATCCGCGCCTGCGACGGCAGGTTGGAGACCGCGTTCCCGTTCTTGCCGGCGATCCAGGCCGCCGTCTCGTTCAGGCTCGCATCGTGATCATGACCTGAGGAGTCGGCAGCCGTACGACCGTCCCCCTCGTCGAACGTCCACCGGCCGGCCGCCTGCTCGACGGTCCGGAAGGACCACGAGTACGGCTCCATGGTGTTCTCCAGGCCGTCCATCGCCCAGGAGACCTCCACCGAGTACGCGGTCCCCGGCTGCAACGGCTGGTCCGGAGTGAACGTCACGACAGTGTCCCCGTCGCCGTACGCCAGGCTTCCGGAGACGGTCGTGTCACCCGGCGCCCGCACGGTGACCTCCGCGTAGCCGACCGGCTCGCTGAACGTCGCCCGGACCACCGCGTCGAGCGGGACCTCGGCCGCGTCGGCGGCGGGCTCGTGGGTCAGGACCCGCGGTGCCTGGACATCCTCACTGTCGGAGCCGCCGGTGTCGTCCGGCTCCGGGACGTCCGGGTCGTCCGGGGTGAACTTGTCGGTGCCGACCGTGTCCGCCATCCCGTTCTGGTTCGCGAGGGTGGCGTCGAGTACCGCGTCGGATACGTCGATCGTCGAGAACTCCTCCACCGTCGTCCCCGCACGGGTCGACATCGCGACCGCCTCGTCGTAGTCCTCGGGGAGGGTGTCCAAGGGCTCCGGTACGGCGATGACGACCGTCTCCTGACGGGCAGGCTCCGGAAGTTCGAAGTCCACGGTGAGGATGGGCGGGTGCGTCTGCCCCTTGCACTCCTCCAGCGGTGTGGTCCGGCAGCCGCCGGCGTCCTCGGAGCGGTAGCGCCGCCAGTTACGCAAGTCGGACTCGTTGCCGGCGGTGAGCCGGATGCCGTAGTTGGTGGCGCCGTTGACCCACTCCTGAACGATGCCATTGAGGGAGTGGGTCAGGTCCCAGGCGTAGTTCATGGAGCCGGTGCAGTCTTCGCTGTAGGCGCCGAACTCGGTGTCCGCGCCCGTGTTGGAGACCGTCGGCTGGGTGTTCCAGGTCAGCTCCAGGTCATCCCAGAACGAGGTGATCCGCCGGGCCGTGATGCCGGAGCCGACCGAGAGGCCGCACTCGTTGGACTGGTAGTTCCACAGGTGCATGTCGGCGTTTTGCACCGTGCTGCCCGCGAACTCGGCGGGGATGTTCGGGAACCGGAGATAGCCGCGCCAGCGCTTGGCGATGTTGCTGGCATACGACTTGCCGACCACGATCTGGTCCTGGGCGAAGGTGTCCCAGCTTTCCTGGTAGTCGACATCGTTGATCCAGGTGTCCATGCCGCCGTTATCCCAGTTGCCGGCATAGCCTTCCCACCAGTCGTCCGCGACGGCGGTCATCGTCACCGGGTACGTCGTCGCCGGGTCGGCCAGGAACGCGGCGTCCGGCGTGAACACCAGGGTCTGGCCGTCGTCGGCGAGCGTGACGGAGGCTTTGCCGGCCTTGCCCGCCTCGATCGGAGTACTGGAGTCGGCGGCCGTGGCGTCCTGCAGCAGAGTGGGGCGTACCTCGGTGAGCGTTTTGCCGTCCTTGCCGACGATGATGGGCCGGCCGGCGTTTTTCTTGAACGACAGTCCCTCGGGCAGGTCCACCGGCACCCGGAAGGAGACCGGGCCGGTGGGCCGTTCGGCGATGGTGATCTGCTGCCGGAATCCGGTCGCGTTCGCGGTCACCACCAGGTCGCGGCCCTTGCCGTAGGCGCCGGGGTAGGTGGCGGTGTTGCCCTTCAGCCGGGGTTCGGGCAGTGCCGACGGCGCGGTGATCTTCGCGGTGGCGTCGGCCGCCCGGCTCTTGAGCAGGGTCTCGTCCCTGCCGGCGGACAGGACCAGGTCGCCGGGTGCGGCCTTGGGCTTGATGGCGCCGTCCGCCATGACGAGGGTGGTGTCGATCGGCGTGAAGCCCTTACCGTCGGCGTTCTTGACGCGGATCGGCTGGGTATGCATCTCCAGCCGGACCGTCCTGCCGTCCGGGTTGGCGTAGAAGGTGGCGCGTTCCGAGCGCATCGACTCGATCTCGACGCGCCGGTTGTCCTTCTTGGCCTGCGCCAGCGCTTTGCTGGTGGGTGCGGCGGGGGCGGTGGGCGGCGACGTCGTGGGAGTGGCGGGGGGTGGCGTGGGCCCTTGGGCGATCGCGGGCACGCTCATCAGCGAGATCGGCAGCGTCAGAGCCGCGAGCAGGGCAGCGCGACGGCGCGTCCGGGTGGATAAGCCGGACGCTGTTCGTGATGTGTTCGCTCCAGCCTTTCGAACATATGTGGCAAAACGAAGTGATCATCACATGCGTCACGATCTAAGTAAAGATTCTTTTCGGTAACGTGAAAGGTGGTTTCCGTGAGCACCGGGTGCGCGGAGCGAGTAGGGGGGTGACGTGGCTGCTGGCCGAGGTCGGTGAGTTTTCCATGATGCTTGCTGGGCGCAGCTGTGAATCGCCCTGGATCGAGCTGGGCGGGCGTGGCCCATGTTGCCGACCGCCCGGAGGCGGGTTGCCGTGCCGAAGATCCTTTGTGCTTGTCCGGCCGAGGATACGGCGGCGGAAAAGAAGATCCGTACGTGAGACCGACGCCGGCTCGATCATGGCGAAGACGAGCACAAGATGCCGGATGGCGGACATCGGCGCGACGCTCGGGCCGTAGTCGGCGGCGACCACTTGACGGGATGAGTAAGGGCCGCCTGACGGAATTTTGGACAGTTTTTAAGTCAGTTGCTTGACTTAAGTTAACAGCCCAAGTTGACTGATCGTGACTCGAAGGCCGGTTCGGAGGAGGCATGATGGGTCAGGGTGACGGTGGGCCGATGCTGAGCTATCCGATTCCCGGTGAGGCGGCGCTGGAGCCGCCGGCCGAGTGGGCGCGACTGCGGCAGGGGTGTCCGGTAGCGCGGGTGACGCTGCCCAGCGGGGACGAGGCGTCGCTGGTCACGCGCTATGAGGACGTCAAACTGGTGCTGTCCGACCCGCGGTTCACCCGGCCGACGCACGCGGACGGCGCGGCCCGGATCTCGGCCACCGAGTCGGGCGGGCTGTTCGACAACGAGATGTCGATGTCGATACCGCAGACCGGCGGGGAGCACCGGCGGTGGCGGCGGATGCTCGGCAAATGGTTCACCGCCAAGCGCATGGCCGCGCTGCGGCCGGGGATGGAGGCGATGGCCGAGCGGCTCATCGACGACATGCTGGAGCGGGGACATCCGGCGGACCTCAAGGCGGGCCTGGGCTTCCCGTTGCCGGTCTGGGTGATCTGCGACCTGCTCGGAGTCCCGGATTCGGACCGGGACAGGTTCGCGTACTGGTCCGACACGTTGCTCAACCTGACCAGGTACACACAGGAGGAGATCGACGAGGCACAGCTCGACTTCCGCAGGTACATGACCGCCCATGTCATCGCCAAGCGTGCGGAGCCGGGCGAGGACCTGCTCAGTGAGCTCATCGTCGGCACCGACGCCGACGGCGGGCGGCTGTCCGAGGCGACACTGGTGGCCACCGGCCAGGGTCTGCTGGTCGCCGGGCACGAGACCACCACGAACATGATCGGCAAGATGGTGGCGATGCTGCTGGCCGACCGGCGGCGCTGGGACCGGCTCCTGGCGGATCGTTCGCTGGTGCGCTCCGCGGTGGAGGAGGCGCTGCGGTTCGACGCCAACCCGGGATTCGGCATGCCGCGCTACCTCGGCGAGGAGATCGAGGTGGCCGGGACCCTGCTGCCGCGCGGGACGACCGTGGTGTGCAACATGGCCGCCGCCAACCGCGACGAGAGCGCCTTCGACGGTGCCGACGAGATGGACCTCGGCCGCACCCCGAACCCCCATCTGGCCTTCGGCGCCGGGGTGCACTCCTGCCTGGGGCAGGCGCTGGCCCGCACCGAGCTGCAGGTCGTGCTCGAGGTGCTGCTGCGCCGCCTTCCCTCCCTGGAACTCGCCGTCCCGGTGGAGGACCTGCGCAAGGTCGAGGGGCTCGTGGTCGGCGGGTTGCGCGAGGTTCCGGTGCGATGGTGACCACGGCGGGCAGGATCGCCAGGGCCGAGCGGGCCGGTACCACGCGGGAGTCGATCCTGGTGGCGGCGGAGCGGCTGTTCGCCGAGCACGGGGTGCTCGCCGTGTCCAACCGCCAGGTCAGCGAGGCCGCGGGGCAGGGGAACAACGCCGCGGTCGGCTATCACTTCGGCACCAAGGCCGATCTGGTGCGCGCCATCGTGCGCAGACACACCGAACGGACCGAGCGGCTGCGCCTGCGGATGCTGGCCGAGATCGGCGACAGCTCGGATGTGCGGGACTGGCTGGCCTGCCTGGTGCGCCCGAGTGCCGAGCACCTGGCCGCCCTGGGCGACCTCACGTGGTACGGCCGGTTCGGTGCCCAGGTGATGACCGACCCCGTGCTCCGCGAGATCATGGTCGAGGAGTCCCTCACCTCGCCGGCGCTGCACCAGGTCCTCGACGGGCTGAACCGATGCCTTCCGGACCTGCCCGCCGAGGTGCGTGCCGAGCGCGGTGACATGGCACGCCAGCTGATGGTGCACATGTACGCCGAGCGCGAGCGCGCTCTCGCCGAGGGCACCCCCACACCCCGATCCAACTGGCACGACGCCGCGACCGGATTGATCGACGCGCTCGTCGGGCTGTGGCTGGCACCGGTCACGCCCTGCCCATGACGGGAGCCGTCACGCCTCGGCGGATCGCAGGCAGAGGAGGAGACGACGATTCGTATCGGAGGTCGCCGACGCACTCCCCGCTCTCGCGTCAGCCCTGCGATGACAGCCGGGAGAAGCCGGTCGGGCACCGCTCTCGGCGACGACCACCGCCCCTTCACGAGGATCGATGCCTGCCGCGAACACGTCGCGGTACAGGCCCCATTGGAGGAATCGATGACCAGTAGGTTGAATCCGGCGAGTGGGCACCCCGCGGAGATCCCGGAGTACCCGATGGCCAGGGCGGCGGGCTGCCCGTTCGATCCGCCCCCGGCCCTGCGGGCCAAGCAGCAGGAGGGGCCGCTCACCAAGGTCCGCCTGTGGGACGGCAGCACCCCGTGGCTGGTCACCCGTTACGCCGAGCAACGGGCGCTGCTGGCCGACCCGAGGGTCAGTTCCGACGTCACCCGGCCCGGCTACCCGAGCCCGGCCCCCGTCACCGGCTCGTCGAAGGTCAGCTTCATCCTGATGGACGATCCCGAGCACGCCCGGCTGCGGCGGATGGTGACGGCGCCGTTCGCCGTCAGGCGGGTGGCGGCGATGCGGCCGGCCATCCAGAAGATCGTCGACGAGCTGATCGACGACATGCTCGCCGGCCCGAAGCCGGTCGACCTGGTCGAGGCGTTCGCCCTGCCGGTGCCCTCGCTGGTGATCTGCGAGCTGCTCGGTGTGCCGTACGCCGACCATGACTTCTTCCAGGACAACAGCAAGACCGTCATCAAGCGGGACGCGACACCCGAGCAGCGGTCGGCCGCCCTCGGCCGGCTGGCCGGCTACCTGGACGACCTGCTGGGCGAGAAGCTCGCCGACCCCGGCGACGACATGCTGTCCCAGCTGACCGAGCGGATCAAGAGCGGGGAGCTGTCCCGGCAGGACGCGGCCCGGATGGGGGTGCTGCTGCTGATCGCCGGGCACGAGACCACCGCGAACATGATCGCGCTCGGTACGCTCGCCCTGCTGGAACACCCCGACCAGCTGGCCCTCCTCCGCGACGCCGACGATGACACCGACGGTGAGAGGCTGGTCGCCTCGGCGGTGGAGGAACTGCTGCGCTACCTGCACATCACGCACAACGGGCGGCGCCGGGCGGCACTGGAGGACATCGAGATCGCCGGGCAGCTCATCCGCGCCGGCGACGGGCTGATCATGGCCAACGACATCGGCAACCGTGACCCCGAGGTGTTCCCCGACCCCGACCGGCTGGACATCCGGCGTGACGCCCGCCGCCACGTGGCCTTCGGCTTCGGGGTGCACCAGTGCCTGGGCCAGTCGCTGGCCCGGCTGGAACTGCAGATCGTCTACAGCACCCTCTACCGGCGCATTCCCACCCTGCGGCCGGCCGCGGATCTGGAACAGATCCCGTTCAAGCACGACGGGTCCGTCTACGGAGTCTACGAACTCCCCGTGACCTGGTGACTCTCCCCGGTACGACAATCAGGAGGTTCTCATGAAGGTGACCGTCGACCAGGACAGGTGTGTCGCTTCCGGGCAGTGCGTGGTCGCCGCCGCGGAGGTGTTCGACCAGCGCGACGAGGACGGCGTCGTCGCGCTGCTCGACCCCGACCCGCCGGCGGAACAGGCCGCCGACGTCCGGCACGCCGCGACGGTCTGCCCGGCGCTGGCCATCCAGATCGAGGATTGACGTCCCGGTCGGTACGCTCGCGCCGGGCTCAGCCGCTTTCCGGACCAAGGTCGGCCAGGTGCACGGCCGATCGTACGATCTCCTCCAGGTGTTCGCTGTGCGCGCCGCGCCAGTAGATCTGGCCGCATTTCGAGCATCGGCCGTAGACGTCGTAGGAACGCCTGGTCCCGGCCTCCAGCAGGCGGTCGATCTCGTGCTTTTCGACGGGTATCAACTCTCCGTTGCAGGCCGTGCAGCGGGTCCACGGCCGTAGCGGCGGTGCGAACCGCTCCAGCAGGTCGTGGAGTTGGTCATGCGCCTTGTTGCCTCGCACGTAGGCGCCGAGCCAGAGCGCCCGGCGGCACAGCAGACCGTGGTCCTGGGTCAGCAGCACGCGGCGTTCCCTGTTCGCCTCGACGACCAGTGCGGGATCGTCCATGTCGTTGTAGTAGGTCGCGTCCACGCCCAGCAGCCGGAGCCTTCGCGCGAGGGTGCCCAGATGGACGTCGAGCAGGAACCTGGGCGCGTGCTGTCCCGGTTCGAGCGGCACTCGCTGGGGGCGGGGCACGGCGTGAACGTGGATCACATCACCGGCGGCGGGCTGGTAGGACGGGCCGACCTCCACGCCTTCGACGATCAAGGGCCCCACCTCCGGCAACGGAACACCGAGCGACTCCACGACATGTCCCAGCGTCGATGTCCCATCGGGCGCCACCCGCTGCCACTCGCTTCGCCGGCGCGCGGGCAGGAACAGCAGCAGCTCGGGGGCGACATGCAGGTGGACGTCAGATTCGCTCACACTGCCAGCATGCCATCCGCCACAGGCTCCGACATGGATCAAACGGCCTCAAACGTGGGTTGACACGGTGCGGAGCACCCGGCCGCACCACCGGGCGCGACACCTCCCGACTCGACATCGTTCATCCCCGCCGCAGGGACGGGCCGGGCCCGCCAAGGGCGACCGGGTCGGCTGCCGGCCACCTACCGGCGCACTCATGGAGTCACCTACTTCCACGGCCGCTACTGCGCCGGCGACGACCGCCCAGGAGCACGGCTGTTATGGCCGCACAGTAAGGCGAAGTCATGGCGAGTGTAAATCACCGACATTGCTTTACGTGTGAGTGACGATCTCTTCCTCGGTGGAGTGTGCCGCGTATAGCTGTTTCCGCGAGGTTTCGGCGGGCCGAACCCCTGTAGGGGGCGGCCAGGGCGGGTGTGTCAATAAATGCGAATAATGGTGTGACCGATTCGGCGAAGATTTTTTCGCACCGGATAAACGCCCGCTCACCTCGTAAGCAATTGAAATTCCATTCGCTGGCAACAGTTCTCTGTCAATCTCGGGTTCTGCGAGAAAGAGCCCCGACGACAGGGAGTGGGTCCACGTGAGGACGCGTCCGGGAGACCCCGCCATCCTCTGCGACATCGTGACCGCCGAGCTCGGGCGCGCGGGCGCCCGGGAGTGGTCGATCACTGATGACGGACTCTGGTGCAAGGTCACGCCGGACACCTGCGTGATCCCCGACCAGGGGTGGAAGCTGCACGTCTCCGCGACGATGCTCTCCGCCCCCGTGGTGCTCTCCCGCGTCTCGCGGGTGCTGGCCGGAGCCAGGTGCGCCTTCAAGTTCCCCGCCCGGCTGGACGACTACTGGAAATTCCTCGAACCGCACTGCAGCCGCGCGCAGGCCGGGAAGTTCGTCACCGTCTACCCGCGCGACGACGCGGAGTCGGTCCGCCTGGCCGCCCTGCTGGACGAGGTCACCCGGGGCCTCCCCGGACCCGTGATCCTCTCCGACCGCCCCTACCGGACGGGCGGGATCGTGCACTACCGCTACGGCGCCTTCCGCGGGCACAGGACACTCGGCAACGACGGGTTCTACGAGATCCGGCTGCGCTCACCGGAGGGCCGCCTCGTCCTCGACGCGCGGGAGCCGCGCTTCTCCCCGCCGCCGTTCGCGGTCTGCCCGTTCGAGGCTCCGGCGGCGGGCCGGCGGCCCGGAGCGGCCGCGATCATGCTGAACGACCGCTTCATCGTCCGCGAAGCCGTAAGGCACGCCAACCGGGGCGGGGTGTATCTCGCCGAGGACACCAGGACAGGGCGCGAGGTGGTCGTCAAGGAGGGCCGCCCGCACGCGTGCGCCGATCTGAGCGGCAGGGACGCGCGGGACCGGGTGGCGACGGAGCGCTCCCGCCTTGAGGATCTCGCGGAGACCGGGGCGGTGCCGGCCGTGGTGGACTTCTTCGAGCAGGGCGGACACGCCTTCCTCGTCGAGGAGCGGGTGCCGGGGATCACGCTGCAACGCTGGTCGGACGGGCACGCCGGCCCGCTGGGCGAGAACGGCTTCGGCAACGGCGCGGCGGAGGTCCTGCCCCTCCTCGGCCGGCTGGTCGAGCTGCTGAAGGCGGTGCACGGCCGGGGGCACGTGTTCGGCGACCTCTCGCCGAACAACGTGATGCTGCTCCCCGGCGGCGGGCTCCGGCTCATCGACCTGGAGCACGCGGCCGTGCCGGGTGCCGCCGTCATGGTGGGCGGGACCCCGGGCTACCTGGCGCCGGAGCTGGTGGAGCATGTCGGGGAGCCCTGGCCGGCGCCGGACGGCGGCGCCGACCTCTACAGCCTCGGCGCGATGGCGTACTTCCTCGCGGTCGGCGCCCACCTGGACCTGCCAGGCCCCGACCGGGTCGCGGCGGTGGCCACCGACAACCCCACGCTGGCCCTGCTGCGGCCACTGGTAGAGGGCCTGCTGGCGGCGGAGCCGGAACGCCGCTGGCCCCTGGAGCGATGCGAACGCTTCCTCGCCGGACTCACCCGCCGGCCGAGCGCCGCCGGGCCCACCGCCGGGCCCACCGCCGGGCCAGACGCCGCGGAACCCGCCCGGCCGCACCGGATCGATCGGCTGATCGACGACGGGATCGCGCACCTGGTGGAGGCGGCGGATCCGGGCGACGGCAGCCTGGCAGCGTGGTCCGACGCCTCCGGCGGGCCCGAGGCGGATCCGTGCTCGGTGCACGCCGGCGCGGCAGGCGTCCTCGGGGTCCTGACGCTGGCCATGCCCGCACCGGAGGCGTCCGCCGCGGTCGCCGCGCTCTCCCGCCGGCTGCGGCTGCGGCTGGCGGAGGAGGACGTCTGGCGGCCCGGCCTCCACTTCGGCCGCTCCGGAGCGGTGTGGGCGCTGCACGACGCGGCGGCGGCGCTGGACGACGCCGGGCTGGCCCGGTACGCGGTGCGGGCGGCGAGCCTGCTGCCGACGGATCACCCCGGCCCGGACGTGACGCACGGGCTGGCCGGATGCGGCATGACGGTCCTGCGCGTCGCGCTGGGGTCAGGCGATCCGGCGCTGATGGAACGCGCGGCCACGATCTTCCAGAACCTGCACGACGCGCGGTCGTACCTGGACGGCCACCCGCAGTGGCCGACACCGCGGACGTTCGACTCCGGCCTCGCCGGAGCCAACCACTTCGGTTTCGCGCACGGCCTCGCCGGGATCGGGACCGCGCTGCTCCACGCGGGCCTGGTCCTCGACCGGCCGGACTGGACGGAGACGGTGCACGAGGTCGCCCGCGCCCTCTACGCGCACGCGGACGTCGACGGCGACACCGCCTGGTGGCCGACCCTCCGCGGTGACCTGGGAACGGTCCGTCCCCGCAGGCCGTACTGGTGCAGCGGATCCTCCGGAATCGGCTCCTTCCTGGTGAGGTACTGGCGCGCCACCGGCGACCCGAAGGCACTGGACCTCGCGCGCGGGGCGGCGGCGGCCGTGCACCGCACCCGGTGGCAGTCGGGGCCGGTGCCGTGCCACGGGCTCCCCGGCGACGGCGAGTTCCTGCTCGACATGGCCGATCTCACCGGTGACGACCGCTACCACCGGTGGGCCCGGGACCTGGCCGCCTGCCTGACGAGCAGGGCGGTCGGCCGTTCCGGCCGGCTCCTCGTGCCCGACGCCCAGGCGGGCTTCTCACCCACCTTCCTCGGAGGTACGGCGGGCGTCGTCGCCTTCCTCCTCCGGCTGCGTCACGGGCATCCCCGGCTGTGGATGCCCGACGACGCCCCCAGGCTCGCCGTTCGCGACGGAACGGCGATGAAAGAAGAGCGGGCCGTATCAGAGGCGGCCCCGCCGACCACAGGAGGTAGAGACCATGTCCTTCGACGTTGAGGACCTGCAGGCTCTCCAGGAGCTGGAGCCGGGCACCAACGAGGCGCTCCGGCTGACCCACTGCTTCAAGCACGCCGGCTGCACCGACGGCTGACGTGACAGGCGACTGATGTGAAGGCCCCGCCCTCCCGCTCCCGGGAGGGCGGGGTTCTGCCCGATCACCTGACGTTCGATCATCAGACAAGGACTGGTACGGCCGTGCGCGATCGTCCCCCCTCCGCCCCGGAGCCCCCTCCCGCCCCAGGGACCTGGCGCAGGGTCGTGCGGCTGTTCATGCCGTACCGGGCCGCCGTCTGCGTCCTCGTCGTGCTCATCGCCGCCTACTCCGCCCTGAACGCCGCCGTCCCGCTGCTGACGCGGGTGGTCTTCGACCGGGCGCTCTTCGGGCCTGGCGGCCCCGACCTGCAGCTGCTCGCCCTGATCGCCGGGCTGGCCGCGGCGATCGCCTGCGGGGTGGGCGTCGTGGACCTGGGGCAGACATGGCTGTCGGCCCGCGTCGCGCAGCGGGTGGTGCACGGGCTACGCACGGAGATGTTCGGCCGCCTGCAGCGCATGCCGCTCGCCTTCTTCGCCGCGGAGCGGGGCGGCGAGATCCAGTCGCGGCTGGCCGGCGACACCACGCAGATCGAGTACGCGGTCAAGGACACCCTGCCCGGCGCGCTCTCCGGCCTCATCGGATTCGTGGTCGCGGCCGGCGCGATGGTGGCCCTGTCACCGGTGCTCGCGGGCGTCGCCCTGATCCTCGCGCCGCTCGTCCTGCTGGTGGCCTCCCGGTCGGGGCGGGCGCTCTCGACCCTGTCGGCCGACGGCCAGCGCACCCGGGCGGAGCTCTCCTCCATCATCGCCGAACGCCTGTCGCTGGGGGGCGTCACCATGGCCAGGGTGCACGGCAGGCGTCAGGAGGAGGCCGCCGGGTTCGCCGCGGAGAGCGAACGGCTGGCACGGCTGGGGATCCGTTCCGGCCTGGTGGCCCAGCTGGTGCTGAGCGTGGGCCACGTCTTCTTCGTGCTGACCCCCTACCTGGTGTTCGTGGCGGCGGGGCTGACCGGCGGGATCACTCCGGGCACCCTGGTCGCCTTCACCGTGCTGCAGGCGAGGCTCCACCAGCCCCTGTGGCAGATCCTGCACATCTCCACCGAGTTCCGCGCCGCCCAAGGGGCGTTCGAGAGGGTCTTCGGCTACCTCGACCTCCAGCCGGAGCCGGAGACGGGACAGAGCCCCGCCCCGGGCCCCGGCGCGCTCGCCGTCCGCGAGGCCGGCTTCCGCTACCCGGGGACGGGTGAGGAGGACCGTCCGGCGCTGTACGGCGTGAGCCTCGAGATCCCGGCCGCCTCCACCACGCTGGTGGTGGGCCCGAGCGGCTCGGGCAAGACGACGCTCGGCCACCTGCTCGCCGGTCTGCACCCGCCCACCGAGGGGACGGTCGTGATCGACGGGACGGAGTTCGGGGCGCCGTTGCCCGGACGGATCTGCATCGCCACGCAGGAGCCCTTCCTCTTCCAGGGATCGGTCGCCGACAACCTCAGATACGCCGCGCCCGGCGCCACGATGGACGATCTCGTGCGGTCCTGCCGGATCACCCGGATCCACGAGCGGATCGCGGCGCTCCCGGACGGCTACGACTCGCCGGCGGGCGAGCGGGGGGCACTGTTCTCCGGCGGCGAACGGCAGCGCATCGCCCTGGCCCGCGCGCTCCTGGCCGACGCGTCCGTGCTCGTACTCGACGAGGCGACCTCCGCGCTCGACCCGCTGACCGAGCTGAAGGTCGTCGAGGCGATCCTGGCGGAACGGGCCGGGCAGACGACCGTGATGATCACTCACAGGTTCGGCGTACTCGACTCCTTCGACACCGTCGTGGCGCTGGAGGAGGGGCGGGTGGTGGAGTACGGCTCGCGCCTCGACCTGCTCGGCGACCGGCACGGGCTGTACGCCCGGATGGTCCGCGCGCAGACCGGCGCGGCGTAACCTGCTCGGGTCCGCGCCCATGGAGGCCGCCACCGGCAGGCTCCGTCGGGTATGACTGGGGGATGCTCATCTTCGGACTCCGCACCGTGACCCACCGGCTCGGTGTGCTGACGCTTCTCTGCCGCAACTGCGGCAACACGGCGGCGCAGGTGCTGTCCAGGAGGGTCACCAAGTTCAGTCTGTTCTTCGTCCCGCTGTTCCCGGTGCGGACGAAGTACGGAGTGCAGTGCACTTTCTGCGGGGCGTCCTATGACATCTCGAAGGACGAGGCGGACCGTCTGGCGGTCCGCTGAGCGCCGCCCATGACGGGGTGGAAAGCTCCGGCGGGGCGTTCGGTCGGCCGCGGCCTTCCCCGCCGAGACGGGCCGCGCCCCGCACTGCGCGGTGGCCGCCGCGGCGAGCGGGGAACTGCGGGTCCAGGTCGAATCCCTGCGGCTGGAGCAGGCCGCGGAGGCACACCGCCGCGTCGAGGCCGGCCGCACCACCGGCGAACTCGTGCTCGAAGTCGAACGGACAGCTCCCCGGCCTACCCGGTGGCACGCGGCCCCTGCGCCGCGCGGCCGGGGGATGCGGAAGGATGTCCGCATGGACCGGTTGCCGATGATCGATGTCAGCGCCCTGGTGGACGGCGGGCCCCGCCCGGAGCGCGAGCGGGCCGCCCACGAGATCGGACGGGCCTGCCGCGACAGCGGTTTCTTCTATGTCTGCGGCCACGGTGTCCCGCCCGCGTTGCTCGAACGCCTCGACGCCGCGGCCCGCCGCTTCTTCGCGCTGCCCGCAGAGCAGAAGGCGGAGATCTCCATGGACCGGGGAGGCCGCGCCTGGCGGGGGTTCTTCCCGGTGGGCGGCGAGCTCACCTCCGGCCGCCCCGACCTGAAGGAGGGCCTCTACTTCGGCACCGAGCTGCCGCGGGACGATCCGCGTGCCCGGCTGCCGCTCCACGGCCCCAACCTCTTCCCCTCGCAGGTGCCCGAGCTGCGCGGAGCGGTCCTGGAGTATCTCGGCACGCTGATGGGACTGGCCCAGTCGGTGATGCGTGGCGTCGCGCTCAGCCTCGGGCTGGTGGAGGACTACTTCGCCGACGGCTACACCGCCGACCCCACCGTGCTGTTCCGGATCTTCCACTACCCGTCGTCGCCGCCCGGCTCCGACGGCTGGGGAGTGGGTGAGCACACCGACTACGGCCTGCTCACCCTGCTCGCCCAGGACCGGCACGGGGGCCTGCAGGTGCACGCGGGGACGGGGTGGATCGAGGCCCCGCCGATCCCCGGCACCTTCGTCTGCAACATCGGCGACATGCTCGACAGGCTCACCGGTGGCCTTTACCGGTCGACCCCGCACCGGGTGCGGAACGTGAGCGGCCGGGAACGGCTGTCGTTCCCCTTCTTCTTCGACCCCGGCTGGGACGCCGAGGTGCCCCCGCTTCCCTCGCGTGGCGCCGCCGGAGGCGGCCGGGCCCGCTGGGACGGTCAGGACCTGCGCGCCTTCACCGGCACCTACGGCGAGTACCTCCTTGGCAAGGTCTCCAAGGTGTTCCCGCAGCTGCGTGAGGACGTCCTGTGAGCACCGCCCGTCATCCCGCGGCGGCGTCCAGGGAGCCGATCACGTCCTCGGCGACCTGCCCCAGCCGCTCGCGCTGAGGAAAGTCGCCCACCGGCACGCGGGCCACCTCGCGCGCGGTTTCGTAGTCCACGACCGAGATCGCGTTCTTCTCGCTGAGCGACACCGAACAGTGCCGGCCGTCGGCGGCCGTGGCTGTCCAGTACGGCAGGCTCCCGGTGTCGTAGTGCACGTAACCCCGTGTGGTCAGCCCGGGGCGGTCGACGATCGCCACGTAGTCGTCGATCGTGCCGGCCACGCAGAGCTCGCCGCCGTCCGCCGACATCGCCATGCCGTGGTGCGCGGAGTTCTGCGGGTAGTCGTCGGCGGCGAGCCTGCCGCCCGCCTCGCTGAAGGGCATCTCCACCCGCCGGGTGATCTTCCCGGTGGTCAGATCGACCTCGGCGAAGCCGTTGAGGTAGGAGAACTGGGCGTACATCGTCCGGTTGTCGGGAGTGAACACCGCGGGGCGGATGCCGTACTCGAAGGTGTGTTTCCTGACCACCTTGAGTGTGGCGCTGTCCATGACGGTGAGCTGCCGGGCGCCTTTGAGCGCGTTCAGCGACCGAGGCAGGGAGGTGATGCCGATGCTGGAGTTGTAGAGGAGGCTGCCGTCGGGGGAGTAGTCGTTGGCGTGTGGGTAGGTGCCGGTCGGGATGTCGGTCACGAGCCTGCCGGTGGCGGTGTCGATCACCTGCGCCACGGAGGCCGTCGTCGCCGACACGACGAAGTGCCCGCCGTCGGCGGAGAGCGCCGCGTGGTCGGCCTTGAAGCCCTTGATCTTGTAGCGCCACAGCATCCTCCGGCCGGCGATGTCGAAGGCGACCGCGTCCGACAGGTTGCCGCGGGAGACGTACAGTGTGCGCCCGTCAGGGGAGACCGCCATGTCGTCGACGAGCTTGCGGTATCCCTGGATCCGGTTGACCGCCTCGTATCCCGCGCGCTCGACCGGGTTCATCGCCCTCAGGCGCTCGTCGAGATCCGGGACCGCGTCGAACGAGCCCAGGTTGCGGTAGGTGCGGCCGTCGACGAAGCTGACCGTTCCGCCCTGAGCGTTTCCCACCAGGAGCACCTCTCGCAGGGACGCCGACCGGGCTGCGGTGGCGGGGCCGATGAGGGCCGCCAGCAGTACGGCGGCCGCGGAGAGCGGCATGACGGATTTCAGGGAAGGTGCGCGCACGGTGTCGCCGTCCTCTCGGTCGATGGGCACTTCCGTGAGCTCGCGCCGCAGGACCGGTCGCCGTGGCCGATGGCGGGAGGGCACACCCGCCCCGACGGCCGGGGTCCGTTCAGGTGAGAACGCTACAGGCGCCCGCGGGCGGGCGCTTGTGAGCGTGTCAGCAATTCACCCGGCGGGATTGTCTCCGCCCTGACAAACCGGCGGGGGAGGCGCTCCGGGCCGCTGAGCGCGGTCGGCGATGTCACCGCTTCCCGGTCGACGTCTGGTTCCTCCCCAGGTAGGTACGCAGGTGCCGGGCGGTGAGCGAGTCCCCTTCCGAGACCAGGTCCGCGGGAGTGCCGGTGAAGACCACCCGGCCGCCGTCGTGGCCGGCACCCGGGCCGAGGTCGATGATCCAGTCGGCGTGGGCCATCACCGCCTGGTGGTGCTCGATGACGATGACCGTGTTGCCGTCGTCGACCAGCCGGTCCAGCAGGGCCAGAAGCTGGTCCACGTCCGCCAGGTGCAGGCCGGTGGTCGGCTCGTCCAGCACGTACGTGGTGGCCTTCTCCGCCATCCGGATGGCCAGCTTGAGCCGCTGCCGTTCGCCGCCGGACAGGGTGGTGAGCGGCTGGCCCAGGCCGAGGTAGCCCAGGCCCACGTCGGCGAGCCGGTCCAGGACGGCGCGGGCCGGGCCGGAGGCGAAGAAGTCGCGGGCCTCGGCCACCGACATGGCCAGCACCTCGCTGATGTCCTTGCCGCGCAGCTTGTGGGTGAGCACCTCGGGGGTGAACCGCCTCCCCTCGCACTGCTCGCACACCGACGCCACCCCGGCCATCATCGCCAGGTCGGTGTAGACCAGGCCGATGCCCTTGCAGTTCGGGCAGGCCCCTTCGGAGTTCGCGCTGAACAGGGCGGCCTTGACCCCGTTGGCCTTGGCGAAGGCGGTGCGGATCGCATCGAGCAGCCCGCTGTAGGTGGCCGGGTTGCTACGGCGCGACCCCCGGATCGGGGCCTGGTCGACCACCGCGACGTCGTCCAGGCGGGGGAGCGAGCCGTGGATCAGCGAGCTCTTGCCCGAGCCGGCGACGCCGGTGACCACGGTCAGCACGCCCAGCGGGATGTCGACGCTCACGTCCTTCAGGTTGTGCAGGCGGGCGCCGGTGATGGACAGCCGCCCGCTGGGCTGCCGTACCTTCTCACGCAGGCGGGCCCGGTGGTCCAGGTGGCGGCCGGTCAGGGAGTCCGACGCGCGCAGCCCGGCCACGTCGCCGGTGAAGCAGATCCGCCCGCCGGACGAACCGGCTCCGGGACCGAGGTCGACCACGTGGTCGGCGATCTCGATCGTCTCCGGCTTGTGCTCGACCACCAGGACCGTGTTGCCCTTGTCGCGCAGCCGGAGCAACAGGCCGTTCATCCGCTCGATGTCGTGCGGGTGCAGGCCCACCGTGGGCTCGTCGAAGACGTAGGTGACGTCGGTCAGGCTGGAGCCCAGATGCCGGACCATCTTCACCCGCTGGGCCTCGCCCCCGGACAGGGTGGCCGATTCGCGGTCCAGGCTCAGGTAGCCCAGGCCGATCTCGACGAGCGAGTCCAGGGTGTCGCGCAGGGTGGCGATCAGCGGCCGTACCGACTCGTCCTCGATGTCCCGGACGAAGTCGGCCAGGTCGCTGATCTGCATGGCGGCGCAGTCGGCGATGTTGCGTCCGTTGATCTTCGAGCCGAGCGCGGCGGGGTTGAGCCTGGTGCCGCCGCACGCCGGGCAGTCGGCGAACGTCACGGCCCGGTCCACGAACGCCCGGATGTGCGGTTGCATCGACTCGCGGTCCTTGGCGAGGTAGAGCCGCCGCACCTTGACCAGCAGCCCCTCGTAGGTGGTGTTCATGGTGCCGATCTTGATCTTGGTGGCGGGTTTGTGCAGGAAGTCCTCCCACTGGGCCGGGGTGTAGTCCTTGAGCTTGACGTCACGGTCGAAGTACCCGGAGTGGGCGATGTTCTGCCAGTACCACGAGTCCACATTGAAGTTCGGGACGGTGATCGCCCCCTCGTTGAGCGAGAGGTCGGTGTCGACCAGTTGGGAGACGTCGACGTCCGACACCCGGCCGAGCCCCTCGCACCCCGGGCACATACCCTCGGCGCTGTTGAAGCTGAACGCGGTCGAGGTGCCGACGTGCGGGGTGCCGATCCGGCTGAAGACGATACGCAGCATCGTCTGCGCGTCGGTGGCCGTGCCGACCGTGGAGCGGGAGTTGGCGCCCATCCGCTCCTGGTCGACGACGATCGCCGCGCTCAGGTTGCGCAGCGCGTCGACGTCGGGCCGGCCGAGGCTGGGCATGAACGACTGGACGAAGGCCGTGTAGGTCTCGTTGATCAGCCGCTGCGACTCCGCGGCGATGGTGCCGAAGACGAGGGAGGACTTTCCGGAGCCGGACACCCCGGTGAAGACGGTGAGCCGGCGCTTGGGAATGTCCAGCGAGATGTCGGCCAGGTTGTTCTCCCTGGCCCCGCGGACCTCGATCACGTCGTGGCTGTCCGCGGCGGCGCCGTGGTCGTCGGTGGGGGTGAAGGGGGACACAGACCTTCTCCTTGATATCCTTAGGGCGTAAAGAGATAGCCCGGCAAAGTTAGTTTATGCCGTAAGGAGTGGCAAATTGGTGGTCTTCGCCGGCCAGGGCGACGCGCGCCGTTCGATGGCCCTGCTGTGGCGCGCCGGCAGCCCGGCGCAGGGACGGCCTGGACCGAAGCCCGGTCTGAGCGTGGACGAAATCCTGGACGCGGCCGTCGCCATCGCCGACGCACAGGGAATGGCGGCGCTGTCCATGCGCGCGGTGGGCGAACGGCTCGGCCGCACCGCGATGGCCCTCTACACCTACGTGCCCAGCAAGAGCGAGCTGGTCGACCTGATGTACGACCGGGTCCTCGCCGAGCTGCCGGTCTCCTACGAGCTCGGGGCGGGCTGGCGGGTGGCCGTGACCTCCTGGGCGGGGGAGATGTGGGCGTTCTACCTGCGCCACCCGTGGGTGCTGCAGGTCTCGCAGGCGCGCCCGGTGCTGGGTCCCAACGAGTACGTCACGCTGGAGACGGTGCTGCGGATCCTCCGTGAGACGGGTCTTACGGCCGGGGCGCTGCGGCGTCTCGTCGGGGTGCTGTTCCACTTCGTGCGCGCGGCGGCGCAGACGGTCGCGGAGTCGCGCCAGGCCCCGGCGGCGACCGGGATGTCCGACGAGGAGTGGTGGTACGCCCGCTCGGCCGTGCTGGAGGAGGTCGCGCCGGACTTCGCCGAGCGGTTCCCGACGCTGACCTGGCTGGACGGCGAGGGTGCCTACCAGTCCGAGGACGAGAGCGTGCCCTACCTGGAACAGGAGGCGAAGGAGACCTTCGCGGCCGGTCTCGCCGTCCTGCTGGACGGCATCGAGGCGGCCGTGAACAGGGCCGGTCTCCGAGCGCTCCCGTGATCCTTCGGGGGCGGATCCGGGGCGCGGCGCCTGACTGATCAGGCCGCCATCGGGCAGAGGCCTCTCATGAAAAAGTTCTTCAAGGTCGTGGTGGCGCGCCGGCTGGCCCGTACGCCGATCGGGCTGGCGGTCCTGGGAGCCGGCTGGTTCCTGGGGCGGCGGCGCAGGCGGCGGGCGCAGGAGCAGGGCGAGGTGAACAGGCCTCGGAGCCGTGACTCACGCGGGCGCCGATGACTCGCTGTGTTCGCTGTGTTCGCCGGCCGCGCCCGCGAGATGAGACGGGCGGGACGGCCCGGCCGATGACCGGGTCGTCCGCCGTTTCCCGGCGCTCCGGGGGTCAGTTGAACATCGCCTCCATGGTCTCGTGTGACTGCTCCTTCTTCGCGTCGGACTCGCTGCCCCAGCAGGTGTTGAGGATGATCCGGGTGCGGTCCTCCGACAGCGGCACCGTGCGGTGCAGCGTCGTGTCGGAGCGCAGGAAGTAGATGTCGCCGCTCTGGTGGGCGTAGGTGCTGATCGGGTAGCGGATGAGGTGGTCGTGGACCCGGGGGTCCTCCTTCACCCAGTTGGTGTGCGGAACGCACTGGAGCATGCCGCCGTACTCGCTGCTCGGCGCCTCCAGGATCCAGATGAGGGTGAAGCTGAAGTCGCCCCAGTGCCAGCCGTGGGTGTCACCCTGCTTCTCCTGGCGGATGATGACGTACTTCTCCTCGTCCCAGGGGCAGTTGACGACGGGCTCGTTCGCCAGCCGGCCCAGGAAGTCCTTGAGGGCGGGGGAGTCGTAGAGCTCCGGGATCAGGGAGCTGTCCTGGGCGATGGACTGCTGGCTGACCGTGCTCATCTTGCGCGGGGAGTTGCTGGTCTCCTTGAGGTTGATGTCGATCCGGCGCGCGTGCAGGTCGAGCAGGCGCTCCACCTCGTCCGAGACGAGATCCTTGACCTCCTCGGAGACCACGTTCCGCAACTTGACATAGCCGTTCCTGCGGAAATCATGGGAGAATCTGCGGATTTCCCAGGGGTCCTGAAAGGTCTTTTCGAGATGCTCCGCGATCCGGTCGTCGAGTGAGAGCGTCCCGAGGCCGGTCTCGTAGTCGTGAGTCGGCATACGGTTTCTCCTCCGTGGTTATCGAGGTTTCCAGAACCGTAACACGCGAGTGGTGTCCGCAATTAGTGTGCGTTGTCCGTCCGGTCCCCCTGTGAAAGCATGAGCGGATTCCATCCGATCGGCTTCAGAAATTACTCGGACTACGCAGGGACGAGCGTCATGAACACCAAAGTCACATTCGTCGAGCTGTCTGCATTCGAGGCCATCCTGCCCCTTGCCTCCGGTTACATGCAGGCTTACGCGCAGCATGATCCGGAGGTGGGGCCGCGATGTGATTTCGAGATCTTCTCCGCCCCGGTGTCCGCGGACAGAAGGGAGGTGATCGCAGAACTCCTGGAAAAGCGCAGCGACGTCTACGCCATCAGTTGCTACATCTGGAACATCGGATTCGCGCGCGCGGTGCTGGCCGCGCTGCACGAGCGTCTCCCGGCGGCCCAGTTCATCCTCGGCGGCCCCCAGGTCATGCTGCACGCCGAGGAGTACGTCGCCCCCGAGCAGGAGAACGTCGTCGTCTGCAACGGCGAGGGCGAGAAGACGATGCTGCAGTACCTGCGCCAGGTGATCGGCGACGACCCCGACTTCTCGGCTGTCGACGGGATCAGCTTCTGGCGGTCGGGGGAACTCGTCACCACCGAGGCCGCCGAGCGGGTACGCGACCTGATGGAGGTGCCCTCGCCCTTCACCTCCGGCGTCTTCGAGGAGGGCAAGTACACCACCGCCATCCTGGAGACCAATCGAGGATGCCCGTTCAGCTGCGGTTTCTGTTTCTGGGGCGCGGCGACCAACGACAAGGTGCACAAGTTCGAGGACCAGCGGGTCCGTGACGACATCACCTGGATCAGCAAGCACGACTTCGTGTCGATCTTCATCGCGGACGCCAACTGGGGCATGGCCCCGCGCGACGTGGAACTGACCCGCCACCTGGTGGAGTGCAGCGAGGAGAACGGCTACCCGGTGATGGTCTCGATGGCCGCGGCCAAGAACAAGCCCGACCGGATGGCCGAGATCACCGAGATCCTCGTGCGGGGAGGACTGCTGACCAGCCAGCCCATCTCCCTGCAGTCGATGAGCTCCAGGACCCTGGAACTGGTCGACCGCTCGAACATCAAGCCCGCGACCTACACCGAGCTGCAGAGAACGCTCAGGGAGAAGCGCATCAGCTCCTACATCGAGCTGATCTGGCCGCTTCCCGGAGAGACCCTGGAGTCATACAAGGAGGGAATCGCGGAACTGTGCCGGCTCCGTGCCGACACGCTCATCGTCTATCCGCAACTCCTGCTGCACAACACCTCGATATATGCCAAACGGGAGCTTCTCGGAGTGCAGGTGGAACGCGTTCCCAGTGACGTCACGGAGGCCGACGTGGTAGTCGGCACCAACTGGGTCAGCCGTGCGGAGTGCGAGCGTGGCACATGGTTCTACTACGCCGTCCACTCGCTCTACAACCTACGCGGCCTGTATTACCTCGCCAATTATCTGGAGAGGTCCGGAACAAGGCGGCTGGAGGATTTCTTCACCGATGCCGCGACGTATTTCGAGAGCCGTACGGACACCGAGGTCGCGAGTTTCTTCCGCGATTCCGTGCAGAAACTCTGGAACTATGACTTCCACAATTTCGGGATGGTCGCGCATCTCGTCCTGCACTCGCACCGCGAGGAGTTCGACGGACTGCTCGTCGACTTCGCCCGCGGTCAGTCCTGGTGGCGGGACGCCGGTGCGCGGGCCGCGTTCGAACTCGACCTGCTGGCCAGGCCCTACATCTACCTGGCCAGGCCCAGGCCGCCGGGCTACGACTTCACCGAGCTGCGCGTCGAGCCGCACGGGAAGACGGCCTCGGTCGTCGACATGCCCGCCGACCTGGCCGCCCTCCTCATCGACCTCGACGTGACCGGCCTGGAGGCCGGCCGGGAGCCTCTCACCCGGCTGCGATCTCGCGGACCTCGGCGCCCAGGTCCGCGAACTCCCCGGCCTGCGCGCATCCTTCGGCGACGCCGACGACCAGCCCCGACAGCGAGCGCGG